>JBIINH010000036.1:0-15744 GCA_044337585.1 Bacteroidia bacterium | reverse complement strand
AGTAACGGATATCAAAGGTTGTAAAGCACAACAGTTTCTCACTACCAATGCAATTGTTGTAAAGCCAAATATCAGCCCTGATTTCAGGTGGGTAATGACTACAGGTCCATGCTTTACTTCATGCTACCGGTTTACCAACATAAGTACACCATCTGTAAATGCAGTAAGCAGCTACCGTTGGGATTTTGGTGATGGAACAGTTAAGTCGTTTAATACTGCAACTAACAAGCCTAATTATGATACCATTACCCATTGCTATACCAAAAATGGACAATTTAACCCGGCTTTGGTTATTGTAGATACCACTAATTGTACCGATAGTACCCGTAAAACACCAAGTAGTACAACAATAGCATTGCCTCAAAATATTCGCTTCGAATTTGATGTGGTAACATTTAAAGGAGGTACCGGAGCGAATAGAAACGACATGAAAGATACAGTTTGTGTGCAAAGTGGAAGTGCCGGAAGTATTTGTTATAAAATGACTCCAATTTCTTTTGCCTCCCCAGGTTCGGGAGATTTTGTTTGGAATTTTGGCGACCCAAATGATCCTACAAACCGTAATCTGGATTCAAACTCTTGGGAGCCTTGTCATGCCTACTCAGGGATGGGACATTTCTTGCCAAGAATTACCATCAAAAATGTTTGTCCTGATACTACTTTTATTTTCCATTCCGCTGTGTCAACTTATAGTGTATTTGACTCTACAATTTGGAATCCTGATATGGATTATGGTCCAAATAGAACACCTCCGCCACCACTTAATTCAATTGGCTATAACCTTCCGGCACCAGTTGATTTTACCGACTCAATAGATATGGTATTAATTACACCTTGGAGAATGGATACCATCAATAACAATGGTCCAAATATTCCTGTTTTTGGTTATCGAGTTGCTACAACAGGATTGCCCATTTCAGGAGATACCGTATTCTTTAGTCAGAATTTTCCTATGGTTGATGGGTTAGGAAACTTACGTTCCACAGCGCGTATACCTTCCACCTTTTTGATTAATTTGGAATACATCAATTATGTAAGAAAAATTAACCCTGCATTAGCAACAAAGACTGACTCTTTTGTATATGCCTTTAAAACAAAATTGGAAAGACCAATATTCTACTTCTCGGGAAGTAACCCTATGACAACTTTCCCAGCAGGTCACATCAAAAATAATCCTTTAGTGTCTTGGCATTTGTTAAATTCACTTACCAAGCGTGGATATGGTGTATTTGTTACAGGACCTTTTGCCCGTATTGAAAATCCACCTGCTATGATTTTATTGGCACCAAATCACAAACGCCAATGTGGACCCCGCGATACAGTAGATTTTAGAAACACACAAGTAAATTATAAATCCCGTAAGACCTGGAGACGCTGGGATTTTGATGACAACTTTGCTCCTCAATGTACTTCTTATGCATTGCCTAAAAATGGCAATAGGGCAACTATCTGGCCTGATGCCATTGCACAAGACCGTGGAAGCTTCCATTTCTTCTACCAAAACGGAAGAATGTACCCGGGACGTGTGCATTGTAAATTTTCACACGATACCTTGCCTCGTCACTATTATCCTGCATGGGATTCTGTTTACTTGTGGTACCGTTATGGAAAAGATTTCTTCCCTTGGGATGCAACACGTTTTACAAACGGAACGCCTACTCCTGGACAACAAAAAGTAGCTCCTTGGGATGCAGGCTGGTGGGGTGCACCGGTTTACTTAAATATTTTAACAGGAGAGTGGTCTAAAACACAGGGTTCATCTATTATCAATTACGAGATTTATCAAGATACTTATTTTGACTCCATACTTGGTACTAACGTAACTGTAGACCGGGCACGTTACGTTAATCCAGGTATTGTGCATCTTTGGCCACGTATTGACACCATGGATTTCCGTCAAAACCAAGGACAGGATTTGGCTGATACCTTCAATCAAATCATTATGCAAAATGTGCCGGATCCAATTGCTATTGGAAAAGGCAAATACCCTTATACCAATTACAACCTTAATGGGCCAATTAATAAAACCTATAATGTTACCCAAACATCCCCTGATGGAGATTTATGGTCTTTAACCCCAACTACACTTTTGCCAAATGGAGACTCCATGTACCAATATGCATTTAGAAGAACGATTCAACGATGCTTAACGGTTAGGCAAAGAATCAAAGACTCGGCAAATAATGAAACAACAGATCCCGGGGCAAGATATGATGCACTGATGCTTGACGATTTTGATTGTAATGGTGAGGGAACAGTTCAGTTGGCATTCGGTCAAGGTGATGGATATGGTTTGGGATTAAGTGGAAAAATTTGCCCGGGTTCGGCAGCCGGTAACTTTGGCGCACAAATTCGTTTCAATATGGGACAAATTGGGCGTTACCCTGGGGTGGT
Organism: Bacteroidia bacterium; assembly: GCA_044337585.1. GTDB lineage: Bacteria > Bacteroidota > Bacteroidia > UKL13-3 > UKL13-3 > CAYSBE01. Next base: position 13,350 of record JBIINH010000036.1, on the reverse strand, counting down.
TCCTAATTGTGGTCAATCATTCATTTTGATGAACCTTGACTCACTTGCCGATAGAAGAGATGGTACACCATGTAATATAGATGGATTTACCACCTTTGCAGGAGGCGTTACGCCAGGAGGATTGAGTCGTCCTAACTTTAATACATTACCAGATTATTTCCCATTCCCTCCTGGACCTTGGATGAATCCGAATGGAACAGTAAATGTGTACCATTATGATCCATTCCATCCGGTATTCCCAACGCCACTTCCTGCTGACCAACAAGGTTGGGTAACTATTGGTGTGGCCATTGGTAATGGTAGCAAAGATACCATTCGTACAAACGTGCTTTTCTCACAATACAAAGCCAATCCGGCTGCCTTTCAGGTGCCAATTACTGCACCAGTACAAAACCCGGTAGGCGGAATGCCGATTACAGGAGGTGCATTTCCTCCTATTGCAGCCGCTAACTACACATACAATTTTAGCCACGTATTCAACTACAGGCCTATCACAACTCCTGTGTTAGATACATTAATTGATATTGTATACATTGATAATAATTATCCTAAGTGTGTGTCGAGTGTGGTATGGTATCACCGATTCTTCCGCTTGGTAAACATTACCTCATCTTTCCAAATGTTCCCTGAAGGATGCTGGCACCGTGGTAAGAATGATAGTGTAACTGTTTTCTACAACGACAGTATTCAAGATAGTATCAAATATTCCGTATGGGCTTGGGCAGATGGAACCGCTACTGTAGACTCCTTCTGGTATTCAGGTGATAACAGAACCGATGGATTTTTCAATAATGGAGTGCGCAGGGTTAGGTACAATTGGGATTTATTGGAAAATCGCTTAATGGATTCTACCGTATGGCCAATACGTGCTTCAGGCATTGGTGCAACAGATGGGTTGCGTCCTCGTCAGAAGTTTGCCATAGTGCCTTACGATACCTTGGATTTCTGTACAAATACACGAATCCCGAACCCACCAACCTATATTGCAGATACGGCTCTGATGTTCTTGCCGGTATTCCATAAATACGTGCGAAGCAGTTGGGAAGCCAGTGGCAGGAATGAGAATTCTGCACCATCATCAACAGTGCATTTAATAACCACAACTGCCGATTGTCAAAGTAGGGAAATTCGATTAACCCCGATAGGTGTCATTGATACGTTTGAAACCAGACGAGGTAGCCATACTGGTCCATATGATAATGTATTTTGTGAAAACGAAGCAGTCTATTTCTATGACTCGGTTCGTTACTGGAGGTATGATTGTCAGCAAACTGTATTGCCGGATAATCCGGGAAGAAGTAGACCGCGCGTAGGTCAATCACCAATCGTGTTTGATCCGGCTACAGGTGATCCGCGTTCATTATTGCAAATGGATCCATACGATTTCTGGAGAGAAGCAGAATTTAATCCAAACGTGATAAAAGATTCATTTACAGTAACCAAAGTATTCTGGAACTTGTTTACCAATAGTTGGGATACCTTAAAACGAAGAGGTGCTGTATTTGCCGAGAAAATGTATTGGAATTTTGGTGACGGCAATACCTATATCGGTACTCGCCCTGTGCATAGGTATAACGGTTTCGGTCGCTACAAAGTAACCATGATTACCATGGATAGCTTGGGTTGGTATGATACTTGCGAAACTTGGGTAAATATTGTTCAACCGGTAGCAAGAATTTATACTCCAAAAACTATTTATGGATGTGGAGAAATTACCAGCTTTGTTGATACCAGTTATATTGATTTTGGAACTGGGCCAAGTACAACCGATGCTCTTTTAACCAACTATTGGTGGTTTGGTGAAAACAAAGCGGATACCCTGACACCGGTTTCAATCAATAGGAAAAATGTAAGTTGGTTGTACCGCTCAAATGGTCCATACACGTTAAAGTTGGTAGTAGAAACCGAGCAAGGTTGTTTTGATACCACATATCAGGATATCTTTATTCAGGGTCCAAGACCACGTTTCCGTTTATTAACTGATACGTTGGGTTGTGCTCCTATGAAAGTTAAAATAATCAATTTGGCTGATTCAGCGGGTGGCGTAGATCCTTCCGATACACCCACAGTTGAAACTGTTGTGTATTGGGGAGATGGTTCTAGCAAATCACAGATATTTGGCAGAAGAGATACGATTGAACATATATATACCCAAGAAGGAACATTCAGTATTATCGTTGCAGGTAGAGATACTAAAAGCCCTAACCCTGTAGTGTGTGATATCGTTTATTTCCCTGACACATTTGCAGGATTAAATAAACCTATAAATATATCTGTATTTAAATATCCGGTTAGCATCACTGGTGATAGGCGTTATATTTGTGTGGGCGATGAGTTGGAAATTACCAATACATCCGATTCGAACTTTACCGCATTCAGATATTATGTTTATGATGATGCATTAGCCACTTATGTGGATTCGATAGATGCATCAGGACCAGCCACATCAGGCAATCCAATCATTACAACTACACCGTTTAATACACAAGGCAATTACCAAATCATATCGTACCCAACTACATTTAGTGGAAATGTGCCGGTTGCAGCGTATGAAAATTGCCGCATTACCGATACCATCGCACTTACTGTTAGTGCAGCAGTTGCCGACTTTAGCGTTGATTCAGCAGCAATTCCATTATTTAAATTTACCAATGCATCAATTAATGCAGTACGCTATGATTGGACACTCTTAGACGAAAAAGATGTATTGCTTGCACAAAAAAGTGGCAGTATAAGCGATCCAAATTTTGAGTATGATTTAGGTGAAAACAAAGGAACATTCAAGGTTTGTCTAATTGCTTACACTGCAGATTCATTAGGAGCATGCCCAGACACGATTTGTAATGAAATCATTAACCAGTTCAGCACTGATATCAAGCTATACAACGTATTCTCTCCAAATGGAGACAATAGCAATGAGTTGTTTATTGTAGATGTAGAAGGTGCTGATGAGTATGAAATATTGATTTTCAACCGTTGGGGAGGTAAAGTGTTTGAATCAACAGACAGCAAAAAACATTGGAATGGTAAAACAAACAATGATGGCGCTGAATGTCCTGCAGGTGTTTACTACTATATCATCAATTACAAACTGAAAGCACAAGAAGCAAAATCTGTAAATGGTACAGTTACCCTGATTAGGTAATAAGTTAAAATTTATGTAATATGGCAAAAAGGCTGTCTCATTGAGGCAGCCTTTTTGCTGTTTACAAACTTCTTTTTAAGTTTACCTGTTATACATGAACAACACGTATATTCGCAACTCAATTAATTTAAAAATACTATGGCATTCGAACTACCAAAACTAACCTACGCATACAATGCGCTTGAGCCGCATATTGATGCACGTACGATGGAAATACATCACACCAAACACCATCAGGCATATATAACCAATTTGAACAATGCAATTGCAGGCACTGATGCTGAAAACCTCAGCATTGAGGAAATTTGTAAACACATCAGTAAATACCCGGTTGCAGTAAGAAATAATGGAGGAGGGCACTTCAATCACTCATTATTTTGGGAAATCATGACACCAGGAGGAAGCAATGCACCAACTGGACAATTGGCTGATGCAATTACCACAGAACTTGGAGGTTGGGAAAAGTTTAAAGAAGATTTCTCAAAAGCAGCTACAACACGTTTTGGATCAGGATGGGCTTGGTTATGTGTAGAAAACGGGAAACTAAAAATTTGCTCTACTGCCAATCAAGATAATCCGTTAATGGATATTTCATCTGATTGCAACGGAACACCAATATTGGGAATAGATGTGTGGGAACATGCCTATTACCTAAATTACCAAAACCGCAGGCCTGATTATATAGGCGCATTTTTTAATGTAATTAATTGGGATATTGTTTCTCAAAAATTTGCAGCTGCAAAAAAATAATTATGTCAAAAGTATATAACCTCCGCGAGCTCGAAAAAATTACTATTGCTGACTTAAGCACGATTGTGCCCTTGAGTGCAGATGATATGATTAGTGTAGAGGATAAGCGTGTAAAGCTTACCAACATCAGTAAGGCAATAACCCTCGGGAATAACAATGATTTCCATACAGATGTGGTAATCAACACAACCAAAGGATTGGTAGCACTCCATACTAAAGTGTTAAGTATTGAAGGCGAAACGGTATTGGTGAATGAAGGTTATGGCATACCAATTAGTTGTATCTATTCCTTGGATATGACAAAGTAATTTCAGCATTTTTAAAACTTGTTATAGTTTAAACACATTAAAAAGAAACCCCGAGAAGAAATAATCTTTTCGGGGTTTTTAATTTTAGCTTTAAGTAAATGTGTTATTGACCCGTAAGCATTTGATATCGTTGCATGCATTGCTGTGCTTCGTTTGGTTTACCAAGTTGTTGGTAAACACTACCTAACAATTGATAAGCTTGAGCCATGCGGTCGTTTAACGATAAGCACATCAACAATTGCTCTTCAGCCTTTTTGAAATTACTCGTATTAGCATAAGCATAGCCAAGGTTATAATGCAATTCAGGCACACTGTTGCCGCCATATTTTATTCCTTTTTCCAAGTATTTAATAGCAGCATAAAAATCTCCTTTGTTTAAATAAATACCTGCAGCGTAATAATACGGATCGGTATAATTTATTTTATAAGCAATGGCTTTATCAAAACACTTGATGGCTGATTCCAAATCTTTTTTTCCATTTGCATATACCATTCCCATTTCGCTGTATGCTGTATAATTTTCAGGGTAAATATCAATGGCTTTTTGGTACATGGCAATAGCGGTATCAGGACTTAAGATACCTGCATACGAGAAACCAAGTAAGCGCCATGCTTCTTCATCCATCGGACTGTATTTGGTGGCCTGAGTGAAATAGTAGATGGCTGTATCAAAACTTTTACGTTTAATAGCTTCATAGCCATCTGGCATAAAGGTATTCTCTCGTTTCACAATGGCACAAATTGGTGCACCTCCGGCCTCAATCACATGAACAGTTCCTTTTGGAGGAAAAGCGCCATTCAATAATTCATTTGAGGAGTAGGTGCGTGTGGTTAATATAGCATAATCCCAATACGGTTTTTGTTCTTCATATTCCCTCATCCATTGAAACTGTAGAGCCGGATTTATTTTATGCGCATAATATGATGCTGTGTATGGTTCATTGTTAATGCCCACCAGCAACGAATCTGATGGATGTTGATTGGCAATCCACTCACCAGCATCTCGGCAAGCATTGGAGTAGTAGTCTAATTCATATTTACCATAAGCACCTTTTGTGCCACCCGAAAGCTCATTGTAGTAAACTGTTTCATTTGGATGATTTTGTACCATCCAAAGCAATGGTAGGCTACACATGATTGTAGGAAGTGTGGCTACATATTTGCTTGTAAGTCGGCTTATTGATTCCCAACCCAACGCAGCAGCGGCAACAATAGATGGATAGATAAATAAATAATGTCTCCATCCATTGTAGTAATACAAACTTTTAAATTCTGCATACACAATTGGAAAAGCTACGGTGAAAAGCAGGAGCAAATACAAGGTCGTATTCAACTTGTTTTTTGTAGCAAATGGCAGCATTAAAATAGCCAGTGCTATTCCTACTAATACAGCAAGCGGAGTGTTGATGATGATAAACATGGGCAAGTAATACCATGGAACATTTGCCATATAAATTCTTGCACCTTCAAATAATTCATGGTTGTAGGTAAAGTAAGCACCTTCTGTTGATTTTTTAAATGCCTCATACCACCCTGTCAATATGCTTTGTTGAGCAAATGGCCATAATGAAATTGAAAGCAGGTGCCCAATTACAAGCAAAGAGATGAATATTTTCAGGTAGGTAAACATAAGACTGGAGGCGTAAGGCAAACCTTTAGTTTTGATAAGTTGCAACCAATGGATGCCCATAAACATGGCAGCATATGCATATAATAAAATGCCCCCGACACGTGACCCAACAGCCACTGCAATTCCAACAGATGCCATTAAAATATGTGATGCTTTGGGTGCAGGTAAGTTTTTACAAATTTTAAATAAATAGTAAATGGCCATGGCAAAACCCGTTGCAAAAGGCATATCTGTAGGGTTGTTCATGCCATGTGCCAAAAAAACTGGACTCAATAATACCATCAACCAACTTATAGCTCCTGCGCGCCAACCTCCCAACTCTTTAGCAATCATGGCTGCAAAAAACATGGCAAAAAATGCATAAATCGCATTGAGCAAATGGCGTGTTTCAAACTCACCAAGTGGTGAAATGTAGGTGTATAAAAATGCAGCTATTACATTGAAATGCTCCCCATAATATCGAAATTCTTGAGTTGGGATATTGGCTTGCAAGCAAGTAGTGTCTTCGCCAAATGTGGTGAAGTAATTCAATGAAAGTTTGCTGTATTCGTTATGTCTTCTTTCGTCCCATGTCATGCCATATTGTTGGCTAATTAGAGGCAGTCCAAATAGAGCAATAACGGTAATGGCAAAAAATGCAATGCGCCAGTTTTTTTGCAAAGCAGGTCCTGATTTTAGAAACCAATTGATGCGTGAATGGAAAGCATTTGCCAACAATTCTTTTTTGTTGGTATAAATAATTTTAGCCTCTTTTGATGTGAGTGAGATATGCTCCGAATTTGCATCCATATATGATGCAGCTGAAATCATGAGTGGTTCATTCGATGTCGTTTCATTAAAAATATTTTTTACCACTTCTGCATGAAGGAAATTGAAAGGAGATGAAAATTCTTTTTGTGCACTAGGCATAAGCAATTGCCCAAATAAGTTGTAACAAAAAAGTCCAATTCGTTTGGTGAAGCCAAAAACTGATTTGCCACTGGCTTTGGTTGTTACACCGTAGTAAATATTGTTTCCTATAAATGCCTTTTTATTTGAATGAAAAAAAGACGCAGCAGCTTCTATAAACGTAGCGTTGGTTGAGCTGGCAATGTAAAAATATCCGTTATCAGGTAATGTCTCTTTATCAGCTGCAGAAAGCACCGTACACTTGTATGCATCAAATGATTTGCCCGAAGCGGAAATAATGTAAACGTGTGGTTGGTTGCGGATTTTTGATGCAGGTATTAAGATGTTCTTCTCAATCCAATCAGTTGTTTGTGCAGTTGTTTCATACACCATGATATGCAATTGTTGGTCAGCAGAGGGTGCTGCAATTTCTTGTTCAGGTGTAACTTTCACTTTTTGTTTTTTCATGTCGGTAGTGGAAATGAATAGGCAATAAAACTAAAAAGCATTGAAAATAATTATTTGGACCCATTTTAACAGAATAAATCAATGTAAGTGTCCTATAAAACAGATGAATTTACAGTTTACACTTTCATATCAATGTTCTTAAGCTAACAATTATTTAATTATATATTTAAACTTAGGCTTCATTTTCAGACGTTTGCAAGTAACGGTAAGGCTTTCAAGTTGCAATTTTTTGCATTATCCTTGCATCCTTCATCATGACGAATAAACAACAGAAGAAAGTAGCCGTAATCGGAGCAGGTCCAGCAGGCATTACCTGTGCCTATCAATTGGTAAAGGCAGGAGTAGAGGTACACTTATACGAAGCTGCGCCCCAGGTAGGAGGTTTGGCAAAGACATTAGATTTGTGGGGGCAAAAAGTGGATTTAGGGCCGCACCGTTTTTTTAGCGATGACACCAGGGTTAATAGACTTTGGCTAGAAGTGGCAGGTCGTGATTACCGTATGGTAAATCGCCTAACACGAATTTTCTATAAGAACAAATTTTACTTCTATCCTGTAAAGGCATTTGATGCATTAAGTAAATTGGGAATATTCACTTCAGCCATGTGTGTGGTAAGTTATTTTAAAGAAAAAGTAATTCCTACCAAACAAACCGGAACCTTTGAAAGTTGGGTGACCAACCGATTTGGCAATAAGCTGTATGAAATTTTCTTTAAAACATATACTGAAAAATTATGGGGCATAAAATGCAATGAACTGGATGCAGATTTTGCAGCCCAGCGTATCAAGAAATTTTCCTTAGGCGAAGCAATGAAAAATGCATTAGGTATTGGTGGCAAAAAACACAAAACATTGGTTGACCAATTCGCTTATCCAACAGGTGGCACAGGTATGATATATGAACGCATGCAAAACTATATCAATGCCAATGGTGGCAAGGTGCATTGCAGCACACCTGTGAAACGAGTTTTAAAAGATGGCGATACGGCAACTGGTATCGAGCTGATGAATGGAGAGGTTGTAGCTTATGAACATGTGGTATCTTCGATGCCATTTACTGTTATGGTAAAACAACTGCCAGGAGTGCCACAACATATTGTTGATTTTGCCAATAAACTTACTTTTCGAAACACAATATTGGTTTACCTTCATGTTCAGGGAAAAGATTTGTTTCCTGATAATTGGATATACGTGCATTCAACTGATGTAGAAACCGGACGCATTTCTAACTTTAGAAATTATGTGCCTGAAATAATAAATGGAAAAGAAACGTCAATTGTAGCAATGGAATATTGGTGCTATGACCACGATGCAATGTGGAAGATGAGTGAAGAGGAATTGATTAAGTTGGGCAAAGACGAATTTATACGAACGGGATTAAATAATGGGTGTCACATTACCGAAGGGTTTGTATATAAAATTCAGCGCTGCTATCCGGTATACAGCAACAATTATAAAGATGTGCTGAAACCAATAGAAAATTATTTGAGTAGCATCAAAGGGCTAAGCATTATTGGCCGCTATGGAGCGTTTAAATACAATAATCAGGACCATAGTATTCTGATGGGAATTTTAGCCGCAGACAATATTGTGAATAATAGTGGCCATAATCTTTGGGATATTAATACCGATTACGATAACTATCAAGAGCGCTCAACTATAACAGCTTCAGGGTTGAGTTCGTAGTACCAGGTTATAGCCAAAATATATATAACGCCTTCAAATAGGAATTAACGTCAGTCCATTCATTAATTGATTTTTCTGAAAATTCAAGGCTATAGCCCAAATACATATTGCCAAAATGAATTAATCATAACGGGCAGAAACATCAAAAAAACTGATAATCAGCCAAAAAGCCAAAATCGCTATTTTTCAACATCACCCCTCTAATCCTCATAAGTTTGTTTAATTTGCCACATGCTTTTCAGCGAAATAGTAGGACAAGAGAAGGCAAAGCAAAGCCTTATACAAACCGTAAAAATTGGCCGCATTAGCCACGCGCAATTATTTTTAGGCCCCGAAGGAAGTGGCGCATTGCCTTTGGCAATTGCTTATGCACAATACATCAATTGTTTACACCCAACTGATACGGATTCGTGTGGCAGCTGCTCCAGTTGTGTGAAGTTTCAAAAATTGCAGCACCCCGATTTACATTTTTCGTTTCCCGTAATCATCAATGAGAAGCAAAAAATTTCTACCGATTTTTATGAAGAATGGTTAGGAGCATTGTCGAATGACATTTACCTCTCCGAGTTAAATTGGTTTCTTACATTAGATGAAGAAGGGAAAAAACAAGGGAATATTACAGCAGCAGAGTGCAGGGACATCATCAAAAGACTAGGACTAACAGCATTTGAAGCTAAATTCAAAACCATGATTATTTGGTTGCCTGAGTTTATGGGATACGAAGCCAATATTTTACTTAAATTGCTTGAAGAACCTCCTGTTGGAACCTTGATTATCATGGTTTCGGCAGATGCAGACAAAATACTTGCAACGATATTATCGAGAACACAATTGTTTAAAATACCAAGGTTGAAAGATGAGGATATCATTGCAGAGTTGGTAAGCAAACATGAATTAACACACGAAATGGCTGCACCGATTGCAAGGGTTTCGGAAGGGAATTTGGTATTGGCACGTGAATTGGCTGGAACAGGTCGCAGCAATTATCACGAATTGTTTGTGAAGTGGATGCGAGTAGTTTACTCAAACGTGTTAAAGTCAATTAATGAAGTGATTGAAGAAATTATTTCCTATGGAAAAGAGTTTATTAAAAGCTTTGTAATGTACAGCATGCAAATGATGCGTGCGGTATTGCTTAGCCTATATGCAGATACGTCAACCATCAAATTAAGTGAGGCAGAGCATCAATTTATGCTCAAGTTTGCACAGTTTTTTCACCAGCAAAACATTTCAGAAATTGTAGATGAAATGAATAAGTCATTGTATGCTATAGAACGAAACGGGGACATGCGGCTTACGTTTTTAAATCTTTCTTTCTATATTAGCAGGCGTTTGGGGAAACCTCAAACCAATTAAATCATTATAAATAGATTAATTAAAAAATACTATATGGGATGTGGTTCAGGAGGATGTAGCAGTGGCGGATGTAGCAGTGGCGGATGCAATAAATTAAATACTTACGATTGGTTGGGCATGATGGAAATGCCTGCATATATGAAACCATTTAATGTGGTGGAAGTACGTTTTAAAGGCACACGCAAAGAATTTTACAAAAACGTTTATAACCTCGATATCACCAATGGAGAGTTGGTAGTGGTGGAGTTGGAAAATGGGTACGATATCGGAAAAGTTTCTCTGAAAGGGGAATTAGTAAAACTGCAAATGCGCAAAGCAGGAGTAGCCGAAGATGCTGATTCGATTAAGAAAATTATCAGAAAAGCGAACGAGGCAGATATAGCACGCCACAAAGAAAACAAAGAACAGGAAGTGCCAACCATGTATCGTGCAAGAAGCATTGCCATGGAGCTTAACCTAAGTATGAAACTGAGTGATGTGGAATATCAGGGCGACAAACGCAAAGCAACATTTTACTACACCGCTGAAGATCGGGTTGATTTCAGGGAGCTTATAAAAAGATTGGCCGATGCCTTTAAAGTGCGCATTGAAATGAGGCAAATTGGCTACAGGCAAGAAGCAGCTCGATTGGGAGCTATTGGTTCATGTGGTCGCGAACTTTGTTGCTCTACTTGGCTTACTGATTTAAAGCAAGTACAAACCAGTGCTGCCCGTTACCAAAATTTATCCATTAATCAGTTAAAACTTTCGGGGCAATGCGGTAAGCTAAAATGCTGTCTAAATTTTGAGCTGGAAAGCTATGTAGAAGCACTTAAAGAGTTTCCGGGTGGTGATAACCTGAAACTTGAATTTACAAATGGGACTTACAAGTTTATGAAAAATGATATCTTGAAAAGAAAGATGTGGTTTGTTCCCCTTTTTGAAATTGGAGGTGATTGGCTTGAGCTTTCAACCGAACAGGTGAAGGAGTATATGAAAATGAATGAGGAAGGGCAGAAGCCTGAGTTGGTAAAGGCCAAAAAAGAAATTAAAAAAGAAGTGGAGCTCGAGTTTGTAAACGATATGGGCGAAGGAGAACTCGACAGATTAGATGGAAGAACCGGAAAGAAAAAAAGCAAACCATCAAATAAAAACCGCAACCGAAATCGCAACAATAATCCTAAACCCCAAGGCAATAAAAAACCCGGACCCAACCCAAGTCCTGCTGCTAACAATAAAAAGTAATGCGCAATAGCTTTTTGTATACCTTCAGTTTTTTTATAATAACCATCGTGTTCTCGTCATGCGATCAAGGTAGGTTGTTTGAAGAAAACAGAACGATTGAAAACAACGCATGGAACTTTGAAAATAAACCTGCTTTTGACGTTTACCTTACTGATACCCAGCGTGCTTATAATATATATGTAAATATTCGAATCACAACAGATTACAAATACAATAATATTTTTCTTTGGGTATATAGTACCAATCCGGCTCAGCAAAAAGAGCAAAGGCGTGTAGAAATTAGGCTTGCCAATGAAGCAGGGAAATGGAATGGCGCAGGACTTGGAGATATATATGATTATCAATTTCCGGTATATAAAAACATCCGCATAAAGCAGCCGGGTTTCTACCGTTTTGAAGTAGAACAAAATATGCGCGATGACATACTTCAACATGTAAAATCAACAGGTGTGAGGGTGGAGTTTGCCGAAAGTTAAATCATGCTAAAAGCACTTCGCATCCATATCAAAATTCTGATTAATCGATTTGCACGTCATCGCCAACGTTATATTAACGACCGTCATTTTATCATCATCGCGTCTATTTGGGTAGGCTTGCTTGCCGGCTTGGCATCCGTGGTGCTCAAGTATTTTGTATCAGGTATAAAATATTTGCTCGACAGTGGATTTAATATTCAATATGAAAATTACCTGTACCTGATTACTCCTTTGGCGGGAATTGTGTTAAGTGTATTTTTCATTCGCATTATTCTTAAAAAGCATAAGTTTTATAAAGGTCTAAGCAGTATCATTTACAGTATTTCGCGCAACAATTCCAATGTTGAAAAACACAATACATTTTCGCATGTGGTTTCTTCTGCGGTAACGGTTGGCTTAGGAGGTTCGGTTGGGTTAGAAGCACCTATTGCCGTAACAGGAGCTGCCATAGGAAGCAATACGGCAAAAGATTTACTGATGGGAAAACAACACCGCACCTTGTTGCTTGCAAGTGGTGTAGCAGCAGGTATTGCCGCGGTATTCAACAGCCCTATTGCGGGCGTTATCTTTGCGTTTGAAGTTATCTTATCGGAAGCAACCATCCCTGCATTTATTCCTTTGCTCATTTCATCAGCTACGGGCTCGGTAGTGGCCAGAATATTTCACTCGCAACATGAATTTTTAATTACACCAACCGATTGGGATATGTATGCCATTCCGCTATATGTATTGCTCGGTGTACTATGTGGCTTGATATCTCCATACATGATTACAACCTCACTCGGGATAGAACATTTTTTAAATAAACGCAAACAACCCTATCATAAAGCGATTATTGGCGGGCTCGCCATCGGGTTGCTCTTGTTTATTTTTCCACCATTATATGGAGAAGGTTACGGAATTATCAATAGCTTGATGCAAGGCAACTATGAGGCATTGCTTGAAAGAAGTTTGTTTTATCAGTATGCATCCAATCCCTGGTTTCTGATTGCATTTGCTGGTATCATCATTTTTCTGAAAGTGATTGCTTCAGCCATTACACTTGGTTCGGGCGGAAATGGAGGAATCTTTGGTCCATCGTTATTTACTGGTGCATTGCTTGGATTTGTATTTGCCCAAGTGATGAATCACCTGGGGTGGATAGAATTAAACACGACAAATTTTGTTGCTGTTGCAATGGGTGGTGTCATTAGTGGTGTGTTGCATGCACCATTAACCGGGGTTTTCTTAATAGCGGAAGTCACAGGAGGCTACACGTTGTTTGTTCCTCTAATGATTGTTTCAGCAATATCGTATTTCATTACCCGATATTTTGAGCCCAATTCTATTTATAAAAAAACATTGGTTGAACGGGGCATGATTGCTAATGACAGAGACAATCAGCTCCTGTTTGAAATGAATGTAAGTGAAGTGATTGAAA
>JBIINH010000038.1:0-15382 GCA_044337585.1 Bacteroidia bacterium | reverse complement strand
TGCACCTTTAAGGTATGGCTTATCTGTCTTTTTTCTAAAGTCTTTGATAATTTTAGCAGGAAGTTTGCTGTCTGTAGCAAAAAGCAGAGCGGTATTTCCTTTTAGTGTATCAACCAATGCTCCAAAATCTTTATCAGTGCGCTGAAAAGCTTTTTCGATTAAAGTATTTTTTGCTACTTCCATCTCAATACCACCTTTGAAGAATTCTCTTCTTAGTTCACTTGTTTTCTGTGCGTTTAAGCTAGACACATCTGTTATGTAAATGACTTTGTAGTCATTCAGCTTTTGTGCTAATTGCTCGATTATTACTCCTTTTTGTTCTTTATTCATAACGCGTTTCGATTAAATGCCCGGAATTGATTTAGTATCTACTTTAATGCCGGGACTCATGGTACTTGAAATAGCAACACCCTTCAAATATGTTCCTTTTGCTGATGATGGCTTAAGTTTCATAAGTGCTTGAATAAGCTCAACAGCATTATCAAATAATTTATCGGGAGCAAATGATGATTTACCTATAGAAGTGTGTATTGCACCTTCTTTGTCTACTTTAAAATCAATCTTACCTGCTTTTACTTCTTTTACAACTTTTCCAATATCAAGTGTAACTGTTCCTGATTTTGGATTAGGCATTAAGTTTCTTGGACCTAGTATTTTACCAAGCTTTCCTAACTTAGCCATTACGTTTGGCTGGGTAATAATGATATCAATATCTGTCCAGCCTTTTTCAATCTTTTGGATATACTCATCTAATCCTACGTGGTCAGCACCAGCTTCTTTTGCTTCTGCTTCTTTTTCAGGAGTAACTAGAGCGAGCACGCGAACAGCTTTACCTGTTCCATGAGGTAATGAAACAACACCTCTTACCATTTGGTTAGCCTTTTTTGGGTCTACACCTAAACGGATATCAATGTCTACAGATGAGTCAAATTTGGTGTAAGATATTTCTTTAACCATTTTCGAGGCTTCATCAAGTGAATACTGCTTTGCATTGTCAATTTTCGACAGCGCAGTTTTTCTTTTTTTACTTATTCTAGCCATTTTCGTAATTTATTATTTCTTAGTTTTCAAATGGGGAATTACCGGTAACGTTAATACCCATACTGCGTGCAGTTCCTGCTATCATTTTCATAGCTGATTCTACTTTAAAACAGTTCATGTCTTGCATTTTATCTTCAGCAATAGTGCGCACTTGTTCCCAAGAAATTGAACCAACTTTTTTACGATTTGATTCTGCTGAGCCTTTAGCAGCCTTTGTTGCTTCAAGTAATTGTGCTGCTACTGGTGGTGTTTTGATTACAAAATCAAAAGACTTATCGCTGTAAACAGAGATTACTACAGGCAATATCTTACCAGCCTTCTCTTGTGTGCGTGCGTTAAACTGCTTACAGAAATCCATGATGTTAACACCTTTAGAACCCAAAGCAGGACCAATTGGAGGTGCCGGGTTTGCTGCTCCACCTTTGATCTGTAATTTAATAAACCCTGTTAGCTCTTTTGCCATAACCTATTGTTTTTTTATGCTAGCACTTACGTGCGCTTTTTATTAAAAATTAACTTTCTTTTTCTACCTGGACAAAATTCAACTCTAGAGGAGTTCTTCGTCCAAAAATCTTAACCATTACTTTCAATTTCTTCTTATCTTCCATTACTTCCTCAATCACACCACTAAAGCCACTGAAAGGACCATCAATTACTTTAACAGGCTCATTCACAATAAATGGTTCTGCCATCATCTCTCCCTGATCAGCTACATCATCCACATTACCCATTATCCTGCTTACTTCGGATTGACGCAATGGAGTAGGCATTGATTTGCCTCCTAAAAACCCAACTACACCGTTAACTGAACCTATCAAGTGAGGAACTTCTCCTACTAATTCTGCTTGTATAAGAATGTATCCTGGTAAGTAATTTTTCTCTTTTGTTGTTTTTTTGCCGTTCTTAATTTGATAAACTTTCTCTGTAGGAATCAATATTTGAGGAACATGATGCTGCAATCCGGCTCTTTCCAACTCCGATTCTATCTGAACTTTTACCTTTTTTTCCTGTCCGGTAACCGCTCTTACTACATACCATTTATATTGTTCCTGAGTCATGTTTGTCATTTAAGCTTTATTAAGACTGGAAAATATTATAAAACGTTCCAAGGGCTCCCATGCTAATTATGTCAATAACATAGATAACAAGTGCAATGATAAGCGATGCTATCATTACAATAATGGTGCTCTCCTGAAGGTCTTCCCAAGTTGGCCAAGACACTTTGTTTACCAATTCATCAGTCGAGAGTTTAATATATTCTCTTATTTTATTCATCGTTTTACGATTTGCACGGGTGCCTGGACTCGAACCAAGATCAACGGTTTTGGAGACCGCTATTCTACCATTGAACTACACCCGTATTTGTAATTAAAGAACAACGGGCGTTGGTAATTCAATTTTTTATACTACACCCATTTTATTAGACAATGAATGTTGGTCGGAAATAACCAACCAACATTCATATCCAATTTTATATCAGACGATTAGTCTAAAATTTCAGTTACCTGACCAGCTCCGATTGTACGGCCACCTTCACGAATCGCAAAGCGAAGATTTTTCTCCATTGCAATTGGTGCGATCAATTGTACTGTAATAGTTACGTTATCACCAGGCATAATCATTTCCATTCCATCAGGAAGAACTACTTCTCCTGTTACGTCAGTAGTACGTAGGTAAAACTGAGGACGGTATTTGTTAAAGAATGGCGTATGACGTCCACCTTCTTCTTTCGAAAGAACGTAGATTTCAGCCTTAAATTTAGAGTGAGGAGTTACTGAACCCGGCTTGCAAATTACCATTCCTCTGCGGATTTGGTTTTTGTCAATACCACGTAACAACAATCCTACGTTATCTCCGGCTTCACCTCGGTCAAGAATTTTGCGGAACATTTCAACACCAGTAACAGTTGAGCCTAATTTCTCAGCACCCAAACCAATGATATCTACAGTTTCGTTTGAGTTGATAACACCACGCTCGATACGACCTGTAGCAACTGTACCACGACCTGTAATCGAGAACACGTCTTCTACTGGCATCAAGAAAGGAAGATCAACCGCACGAGGAGGAACTGGAATATAAGTATCTACAGCACTCATCAATTCCATGATTTTCTCAACCCATTTAGCATCTCCGTTTAATCCACCTAATGCAGAACCACGAATAATTGGAATTTCATCTCCAGGGAATTCGTATTTGTTTAATAAATCACGGATTTCCATTTCAACGATTTCTAACAATTCAACATCATCAACCATATCCACTTTGTTCATAAAAACAACGATACGAGGTACACCTACCTGACGAGCCAAAAGGATATGCTCACGAGTTTGTGGCATTGGTCCATCAGTTGCAGCTACCACTAGGATAGCTCCATCCATTTGTGCAGCACCTGTAACCATGTTTTTAACATAATCCGCGTGACCTGGACAGTCAACGTGTGCATAGTGACGATTTGCGGTAGAATATTCAACGTGTGCTGTATTAATAGTAATACCACGCTCTTTTTCTTCCGGAGCTGAGTCGATTGAATCAAAAGAGCGAGCTTCTGATAAACCTGCGTCAGCCAATACTTTAGTGATAGCAGCAGTAAGTGTTGTTTTACCGTGATCTACGTGACCGATAGTACCAATATTTACGTGTGGTTTACTGCGGTCGAATTTTTCTTTTGCCATAGTCGTTTGTTTTTATTTTGTTTTTTAAGTGTTTTACTTTTTCAAGAGGAATCCTCCTCCACTATTCTCTTTCTCTTTGTTTGCTTCAATATAAGGTTATTATTCTTTCCTTTTACCAAAGCCGGTTTCAAACCACATTGCTTTTGAACCGTTGAGCAGTCCCGATAGCTATCGGGATGCCAACCTCTTCAGTTCATTGCTTTTGAGCCGTTGAGCAGGATTGAACTGCCGACCTCTTCCTTACCAAGGAAGTGCTCTACCACTGAGCTACAACGGCTTTACTGTTATAGGTCAAATGGTAAAAGGCTGAAGGTATACTTCAACCCGAAACCAATTTACCGGTTTTAAGCGAGCGGGAGACGAGGCTCGAACCCGCGACCTACAGCTTGGAAGGCTGTCGCTCTACCAACTGAGCTACTCCCGCTTATTTAATATTTTAATGTATGTGCGATGATATGGCTACTGGGTGGGGAGAGAAGGATTCGAACCTTCGAAGTCGTAAGACAACGGATTTACAGTCCGTCCCAGTTGGCCGCTTTGGTATCTCCCCTTGTTTATGGTGTAAACAAAGGAGCCACTTGCCGGAATCGAACCAGCGACCTACTGATTACAAATCAGTTGCTCTACCAGCTGAGCTAAAGTGGCTAATATAAAAGCCATATCATGCTTCCTAAATAGTTAATTTAGAAGCACTTTCATCTCTGCAAAGAACGCTCATGCACACTTGTCCCCTCAAAAAAGGACTGCAAATGTAGCATAATGCAGGATGATTGCAAGTTTGGAAGCAAAACTTTTTGAAAAAAAAATTTAAAGAGAGTTTGGATGCGTAACAGGGCGCAAATATGTAGGCACTTATTTAATTATCAAAATTTATTTCAAACTGATTTCAACTGAAGCTTTTCTTTGTGCTTTTTCACCTGAGCCACAAGCTTATCAATTATCAAATCCGTTGCGGTCTCGAAAGTGGCTGCCTGTTCTTTTGCAAAAACATCCACATTATTCATATTCAACTTCACCTCTATCACTTTGTTTTCTTTCTCAGCATTCTTTTCTAGCCTCAAATATACATTGGCATCTTTTATTTGATCATAAAATGTAGTGACCTTCTCCAGTTTCTTGGTTACAAACTCAATTAGTTTTTTGTCGGCTACAAAATGGATGGATTGCAAGTTAATTTTCATACTCAATGATATTTAGTTGAAGCTTTAAATCGTGCCTGCTGCGAATCAAAGCCTCGTTTTTAATGGTTTGTGCAGGACTTTATTTATGCGCGCGGATGCTTGTTTTTATACACGCTTTTTAATCGTTCAATACTATTATGGGTATATACTTGGGTAGCTGAAAGATTGGCATGACCTAACAATTCTTTGATTCCGTTAAGCTCTGCACCTTTATTTAGCAAATGGGTGGCGTAGGTATGCCTTAACACATGCGGGCTACGCTTTTCAATAGTAGAAACCTGAGACAAGTATTTGTGCACCATACCATATACCCATCTTGGGCTTAATTGTTTCCCAGTATTATCTTCAAATAAAAATATTCCGGTAATTCCCTTTTCATTCAAATATGAACCTATTTCATTTGTCAATTCTGCGGTAATTGGGATTATTCTTTCTTTATTACGTTTGCCTAATACCTTTATTTGTTGCTTATATAAATCTATGTCCGATATTCTTAGTGAGCGCAATTCGGACAAACGTATTCCGGTACTGTAGAATGTGAGTAAAATAAGTTTATCCCTTTTTCCATCTTGTGAGTCTTCAAATAAATCGAAGTTGGACTCAAATAACTTTTGAATGGATGCGTTTTCAACAAATACCGGCAATTTCTTAGAAGTTTTGGGTGATGAAATCTTTTCCATTGGTGATTTCTCAATCAGTTCATTTCTCATCAAATATTTATAAAATGATTTAAGTGTACTGATTTTTCGGATAACTGACCGGGGAGTAACATTTAATTCCATTAATGATGCCAACCAACTTCTAATCATTTGCGTAGTGGCTTTATTCAAATTATCAACCTCAAATTGAATGATGAGAAATTGGAGAAACTGTTCTAAATCGGTTTGGTATGCAAGTGTGGTATGAGATGAATATCTTTTTTCAAGTTTCAGGTAAGTTGTAAACTGTTGAATTGATTCGATACTCATTTAGTTAGTATTCGTATTAAACGTTAATCCAAATGTAATTTTTTGATTTAAATAAAAAAAGCCCGTTTCATAAATCTACGAAACGGGCTTTTAATTTGTATGCACATCAATTAAGATGCTTCTTGTTGTTGCATTTGTAGCTTATAAGCTGCGCGTATCTTTTGATGGCGCTTCTTAATGCAAGGTTTAGTGAATGACTGACGCTCGCGAAGTTCTTTCACTACTCCTGTTTTTTCAAACTTCTTTTTGAATTTCTTTAGCGCTCTGTCTAATGATTCGTTTTCTTTTACGTTTACAAATATCATATTAATTCACCTCCTTCCCTTGAGTCTCCTAATTTATCAGGGACGGCAAAGGTATTATCTTTTTATTGAGCAAACAAATTTATTTCTAGTCTTTCAGCACATTGCGCGCAATCACTAGTTTTTGAATTTCGCTTGTTCCCTCTCCAATTGTACATAATTTGGAGTCGCGGTAAAATTTCTCAACCGGAAAATCTTTGGTGTAACCGTATCCTCCAAAAATCTGAATGGCTTCGGTAGCTGCCCATACACATACTTCAGATGCATAGTATTTTGCCATAGCAGATTCTTTGGTCATAGGCAATCCTCGCATTTTTAGATCTGCTGCTTGGTAGGTTAAAAGCTCTGCAGCCTCTATTCGTGTTGCCATGTCGGCAATTTTAAATGATATGGCTTGAAAGTTGGATATAGGTTGTCCGAATTGCTCGCGTTCTTTTGAGTATTTTAATGCTGCTTCGTATGAGCCTTTTGCAATACCCAGTGAAAGTGCAGCAATTGAAATGCGGCCTCCATCTAAAACTTTCATGGCTTGTTTAAAACCTTCTCCTACTTTACCCAAAACATTTGCTTTCGGCACGCGGCAATCTTCAAAAATCATTTCGGCTGTTTCACTTGCGCGCATTCCTAATTTATTTTCTTTTTTACCCCCCTTAAACCCAGGCGTACCTCTTTCAACAACAAATGCAGTAATACCATTTGAATCCAACAAGTCACCTGTTCTAGCCAAAACCACGGCTACATCTCCTGAGATGCCATGTGTGATCCAATTTTTAGAACCATTGATGATGTAATGATCACCATCTTCTTTAGCTACGCATTGCATGCGCATAGCATCGCTACCAGTATTGGCCTCGGTTAGTCCCCATGCTCCTATCCACTCACCTATAGCTAATTTAGGCAACCATTTTTTCTTTTGCTCTTCGTTGCCAAATTGCAATATGTGGCCAGTACAGAGTGAATTATGTGCTGCCATTGACAAGCCTACCGAGCTGCATACTTTGGTAATTTCAACAATTGCTGTAATGTATTCGTAGTAGCCCAATCCGGCACCTCCGAATTGTTCAGGTACAAGTACGCCCAACAAACCAAGTTTACCCATTTCCTGCATTGTAGCACGTGGAAAAGTCTGACTTTCGTCCCATTCCATTACGTATGGGCGTATATGCCTTTCAGCAAAATCGCGGGCCATTTGTGCTACCATTTGCTGGCTTTCTGTATGATTAAAATACATTTGTAGTTTTTTATTTTTAAAAATGAATTGCAATAATACACTTTTAACCAAAAGTGATAAGCATTGTTTTATTAAAATGAGAAATCAAGATAAGGTGTAATTTTTATAATGGTTGAATCTTGCACGACCAATGTCTTCTTTAAATCAGCCGGAATACGATACGGACCATGTTGTTGGCGATAGTTAACAATAATTTTACTCAATCGTATTTTTATATACGGGTGTAAACTTAATGTTTCTTGTGAAACGGAATTGATGGGTATTTTGTAAATCTTGCTTGTATCTAAAACTAGCTTCCCTTTTAAGTCGTACAATAGGTCTTCATTGAATCCCCAAATTTCGGTGAGTTGATTAAGCGAATTGTATCCTCCAAGCCTTCCTCTGTAATCAACAATTTTACCCGCCATTTTTGACCCAATGCCGTATAATGATTTTAAAGCATTTGTATCAGCCGAATTTAATTCAATAATATTTGTTTTGAATTGAGGTTTCGAAACGATGGAATCTCTCTTTGCCTCTGTATGTTTAATGAATAAGTGTGGTTTCATCTTCTCAAAATCAATACTACTTAATCCGTAAATTTTTCCAACATCTTCTATTGATTTAAATTGCCCACCCTTGGCCTGATATTTTTTTATATTCTTGATTTGCCATGATTTCATTCCCAAACGCTTCCATTCTTGCTCTGTTGCAGCATTAGGGTCTATAACAAAATCCAATTCATTTTTGACTTCTACCTTATGTATTGATTGGGTAGAAGTAATTGGTGGCTCTAAAGTATCAGTTAGTTGGGTTACTCCGTGTACCGTAATGGTTGGAGGAGAAATTGGATAAACAAAACGATATACAATTGGTGCAATTGCTACACAAATGATTAGAAAAACGAAGCCAAATGCTCCTTTCCTTTCATTTGAACTAAAATAAAAGTAGGTCTTTAAAAAATATCTAATTCTATTTTTTATCATCACGCCTTCGCTTTTTATATACGAAGAAATAATACAATACAGCTGCTACATATGCAGCAAAGAAAGCCTCTGTAGCCATCCAAATCCAAAAATTATCTGCCCAATTCATATGGCAAATATGCAGCTAATATTGTTAGCATTTCTATTCTTTTACCAGTTTCTTTACCGTATTACCGGCTGCGGTTTGCACATTTACAAAATAAATACCTCTACCAAGTGACGATAGATTTATTACATCATGTTGAGTAGAGATGTTTACCTGCATTACCGTTTTTCCGGTTATATCAATAATGGTTACCGTACCATTTTCATTTTCAAGCAAGGAAATGTGTAACTGGTCTTTTGCGGGATTAGGATACATTGAAAATGAAATTGCAGAAACATTTGTAGTTGCAAGCGTGGTATTTTTTGAATACGCAGAGTCAACTGTACCTAAAGCAGTATTGAGATATGTACCACTTGGCGTTGTTTCAACAAACACAGGTCTTATCATATATTTTGTATAGCCATTAAATGGTGTCACATCAACCCAGGTGGTGGCAGTATCCGACAATGTTACTGAAGCGATGAAACCATTGTTAAGGCTTGAAGCTTTTGAAATCACGTAGTTCACTGCTCCGCTAACAAGTTGCCAGCTCAGCGATACACGCATACTGTCCGATGATGTTGAAGCTGTGAAACTTGATACCGGCTCGCGCATATGCAAACGAAGACTGGGGTCGCCCATCAGGTTGGTTGAAATAAATGTGGAACATTTATTATGTACATATCCAACCGGTGAGGCTGTTGTATCGTCATACACATTTCCTTGGGTAAGTTTTGCACTGTATCCAATATTGTATCCTAATGCCATGTGATGAAAATGCCAGTGCGGACGACCGCTCCAGGCACTTGCCAAACCACCGTTTTTGGTAGCAAGCGGAGCACGCAATAGATTATTCTGCGCATCCCAATCGCCAAAGTAGCTGCCAAACAACATGGTAAAAATTTGATTGATGGAATCGTTATTAAACTGAGCCGTTGTGGCAACTCCGCTACAACTGGTATAACTGCCTGCACCGCAACCATAGGTAAATAAATAATTTCCTTGTTTGGTTGATGTGAGGTAATCTTTTGCTTCCACACTATCACCAAACATGGTGCTGAAATTGCGCCAACCGCTTGCAGCAAATGCTTCGCCACTCATGGCTCCGAAATTATCATCTACCAGAGCACGTCTGATTACCGGGGTTTCGGCTATTTTGTATTTATGTGCTTTTTGCAAATACTGCCTAACCAATGCTGTATCTGTTTGCCCAAATACCGGCATATTGAAAAGATCTACACGACCAACCTGCAAATTGGGTTTGTTGTTTGCGATAAACATTTGGTCAAATTTTCCATCTCCGGGTATGTTGTCATTTACAGCCCTCGCAGGAGTGGTATCGTTAACTAGACTATCTGTCCAAAAGGATTCATTTAAATAAGCATAGTACATATCTGTTGCCCATGCCCCTCCATGCTCCGTGTGCCCATCAGGCGGAAAAGTTTGACCTGATTGCGCAACAAACCCTCCTGAATATGGAACCGGAACGCGACCCAATACATACACTGCTTGCAGTTGAGGAGCACCTAGAGGTTTTATGTTTTCTTGTAAAATGATTTGCTTCACGGCTGCGGCAGAAAGGTTGCGTGCAATATACTTGATATTTACCCACCAGCCATCTTTAATCAAATCCCACTTCAATTGGTCTATTTCGGCAGCCAATGGTACACGGTAGTTATCATCAACGAGCAGAAGCATTTCGCCACGCTCAAGCATAGGCGGTACTTTTATTCCGGCACAAACATAACCATGAGCTGTGCGTCCGGAGTGGAGTCGCTGAACATAATACTCATAAGTTTTGGCGGTTTCAATGGCATTATCGGTGTAGGATGTAGCAGTATTGGATAGCGTTTGCAATGCATTTCCCCAAAAATCAGTGCTGAGAGATTTACGAAAAATGCGGTAGCTCGTAGCTGAATTGTCAGCCGGCCATTTAATGGTGATGCTTGCCGGACTATCAGTCACTTCTACTTGTAAAAGTACAGCATAGTCTTTTGAAGTTTGCGACCATGCTATTGAAGTTAAAAAAGTTAGTGCAACAACTAGTACTATTTTTTGCATAATGTGTATGTTTGGCTGTAGTAAAAAATCAAATGTAATAAAAATAAATGTCGGAAAAAGTAGTAATGGAAGAAAGCTGGAAGCAATTGTTACAGGACGAGTTTAATCAACCCTATTTCCTGCAACTCAAATCTTTCTTGCAAAGTGAAAAAGAAAAAGGGATGATTATTTTTCCTCCCGGCAACCGTATTTTTAGTGCATTTGACCAAACCCCTTTCGATAAAGTAAAAGTAGTAATTTTGGGACAAGATCCATATCATGGCATGGGGCAGGCACACGGATTGTGTTTTTCGGTAAATGACGGCATACAAATACCTCCTTCATTGCAAAATATTTTTAAAGAACTGAAAACAGATAACGGCTTTGAAATACCTCAATCTGGCAACCTTAGTAAGTGGGCGAATCAGGGTGTATTTCTATTAAATGCCACACTCACAGTAAGACAAAACGAAGCAGGTTCTCATCAAAAGAAAGGATGGGAAACATTTACTGATAAAGTCATTCAGCATATTTCAGATCAAAAAGAGCATGTTGTTTTCATCCTTTGGGGCAAATTTGCCCAAAGCAAAAATAAACTCATAGACACCACAAAACACTTGGTACTGGTAGCCGCTCATCCTTCTCCCCTTTCGGCTTACAATGGATTTTTAGGCTGTAAACATTTTTCCAAAACCAATGATTACCTTCAAAGAAATCATAAAGAACCTATTGACTGGCAGTTGTAAATCAAACGTGAATAAGTTAACTACATGTAAGTGAAATAAATAGAATTAGCCATTTTTACATCATCTAAAAAAAAGTACATTAGCTGCATGGAAAATTTTGTGGTATCGGCACGCAAATACAGACCTATGACTTTTGAAACCGTCATAGGTCAAGAACATATTACCCAAACCTTAAAAAATGCCATTCGTAACAACAAATTAGCACATGCATTTTTATTTTGTGGGCCAAGGGGTGTTGGAAAAACTACTTGTGCCCGAATACTTGCTAAAACCATTAACTGTACAAACCTTACTACCGAAATCGAAGCATGTAATGAATGTGAATCATGCAGAACTTTTAACCAAAATGCCTCATTCAATATTTATGAATTAGATGCCGCATCTAACAACTCGGTTGATGATATACGTGCATTGGCAGAGCAGGTTCGATATGCGCCACAGGGAGCCAAGTATAAAATATACATCATTGATGAGGTACACATGCTGTCATCAGCTGCTTTTAATGCATTTCTAAAAACATTGGAAGAGCCACCACCCTATGCTAAATTTATTTTAGCAACTACCGAGCGTCATAAAATATTACCTACTATTTTGTCGCGCTGCCAAGTATTCGATTTTCATAGAATTAAAATTGAACATGCCGTTACACAACTAAAGAAAATTTGTGTAAGCGAAGAAATTACTGCCGAAGAAGAAGCACTACATGTAATTGCGCAAAAAGCAGATGGTGCAATGCGTGATGCATTGTCCATTTTCGACCGTATTGTTAGTTATTCCGGCAAGCATGTTTCTTATCAGGATGTAATTACCAACTTAAACATACTCGACTACGAATACTATTTTAAAACTACTGATAAGCTACTTGAAAAAAACACTGCCGAAACACTGCTATTATTTGATGATGTATTAAACAATGGTTTTGATGTGCAACATTTCTTATCAGGACTTAATGAGCATATACGTAATCTGATGGTATGCAAACACCATGATACAATTAAATTATTAGAAGTACCTCAAACTATCGCCACTAAATTTTTACAACAATCTGCATTATGCAGCCAGTCGTTTTTATTAAATGCATTAAACATCATTAATAAATGTGAGGTGGATTTACGTTCGAGCCGAAATTCAAGGCTACATGTAGAGTTGTATTTGCTAAAACTCGCTCACATACAAACCCTGCTTGAAGCAAAATCAGCTGAAGCTGGTGCTAAAAAAAAAATGATTGAGCAAGCTGAAATGCTTACTCCAGAAAAAGAACCCGCTCCTAAATTAAATCCTCCTATTCCTCCTGCAAATCCCGGAAAAGAACGTGTTGATTTCCCAAAATCGAAGTCTGAATTTGATACCAATAATGGGCGCTCAGCTGAAGACAAATTGAAATCACTGCGCAATAAAGTTGCTTCTGAACCTACTGAAAAAAAAGACCAACCCGCTTCGCAAGCACAGCAACCAGATTTCACAGAAATGACTGTTGCTATTTCAGCAACTACACTTGACCATGGTATTAAAGCTTACATTCAGAAACTTGAAAATGATGGAAAAATGAGCATGGCTGTAATTTACAAGAACGCTACATACGAAGTATTGTCAGATAACGAATTTATTTTCACCCTGGCCAGCAAACATGAAGATGAAATGCTGCAAAAGGACAATTTACCCTTCATGCAATTTTTGAGAAATGAAGTAAAAAACTACAACCTTAATTACAAAACCAATGTAGATAGTAAGATACAAGTTGAACGCATATTTACGGCAGATGATAAATTTAAGGAGATGATGCGAAATAATCCCGCTTTATTGGAATTCAGAAATACGTTTGAATTAGATATTGATTAAGATATGAAACAAAAATTTAAAAATGCGTTTGCCGGTTTTGTAAGTTACTTTTTGAAAGGACTGCTTATAGTATTGCCATTCTACGTAACGGTGAGGCTAATTACCTATGTAGTAGAAACACTTGATACCCATTTTAATGTTGGTGTTCCTGCAGTTGGATTTATTATCGTTATATTCTCAATAACTTTTCTCGGATATGTTGGCTCAAATATCATTGCACAACCGTTGCTTAGGTTCGTAGATGATATTCTTTCAAAAATTCCATTTATTAAAATTGTATACTCATCCGTTAAAGAGTTTATGGAAGCCTTTGTGGGCGAGAAAAGAAAATTTAATGAAGCAGTCTTGGTAGAGCTTGCCCCTGGTGTATTGAAACCCGGATTTGTAACCCAAAAAGATTTGTCGAAACTAGGATTGCCAGGCAAAATGGCGATTTACTTTCCACATTCATATGCATTTTCGGGCAACTTGTTTTTGGTTGATGCCGAAAAAGTACAGCTCTATCAAGGAAATGCTGCAGACATGATGAAGTTTATTGTGTCAGGAGGTGTTACGGATATCCATTAATATGAAGCAAGTATTTGCTTTTTTTCGGCTGATACGCATTGGCAACTTGCTGATGATGGTTGCAACACAAATACTTGCATACTACTTTCTTACACATCATTTGATTGCTGTTGACTTATTAAATAAAAAATTTATCTCCGTATTGATAGCAACTTTTCTGGCCGGAGCTTCCGGCTACATCATAAATGATTATCTTGATATTAAAATTGACTATATCAATAAGCCTCATCGTGTAATTGTAGGAACAGAAATTTCACGCAGAGTGGCTATGTTTCTACATCTAACATTTAATGTGCTCGCTTTTGCATTGGGACTTTATATCAATATTTATGTGGCGATTAGCATTGTGATTTGTTCTGCCTTATTATGGTTGTATTCTGTTGTTTACAAAAAAAGTTACCTCACCGGAAATCTGCTAATTTCTTCATTGAGTGCATACGTCATTTTATTGCTTCTGCTTTTTGATCACAGCATGTCCTTTTACTTGGTATGGGTTTATGCACTATTTGCATTTATCAGCACACTGATTAGGGAAATATTAAAAGACATGGAAGACATGAAAGGTGATGCGAAATACAATAGCCGCACCTTGCCGATTGTTATTGGTATTCGCCCAACTAAAAATTTCCTCATTTACATCAGTGTATTTTTTGTTGTGGCTATTTTATTGCACCTTTTTCTTGGCAATAGCTTCATCCCTTATAACCACCATTATACAGCAATTTTGTATATCGGCTATATGGTTTTGTTTGTGATTTTACCTATGACAGTTTTCACCTACATGCTCACTCTGGCTGATACCAAAAGGCATTATGCCAACCTAAGTCTTATGATGAAATTAATCATGCTTACAGGCATGCTGAGTATGGCACTTTTGAAGTTATAATTTACTTAAGCATATCTATAAATTCTTTCTCAGAGATAATTGCTATTTTAAAATCGGTTGCCTTCTTTAGTTTTTCTGGCCCCATTTTATCACCCGCAATCAGATAGCTTAGCGATTTTGAGATGCTGCCTACATTTCGTCCTCCGTGTGCTTCTACCAGTGCTTTCAATTCATCGCGACTCATACTGAAAACGCCTGAAACCAAAAAGGTTTTGCCTTCAAGTGTTGCTGATAGTTTTTCGGCAGGCTTGTGTGATGATTCAAACTGCAATCCATGCAAACGCAACCGTTCAATCATTTCACGGTTTTGCGGTTCGGCAAAAAACCTTACCACATGTTCTGCAATCTTATCGCCTATTTCATGAATTGCAGTTAGCGTTTCAATATTTGCTTTGGCCAGTGCATCAATATTACCAAAATGCTTGGCCAGCTTTTTGGCTACAGTTTCACCAACCATGCGAATGCCCAGTGCAAACAATACTTTCTCAAATGTAATCAACTTCGATTGTTCAATACCTTTGAGTATATTAGATACTGTTTTTTCCTGCAGTTTTCGCTTTTTGATTTCTCCGTCTTCTTCCGATTCTATTTCTACACCTATCAGCTTGTCATAAGTCAGATCATACAAATCAGCATAGTTTTTTATCAGTCCTTTTCTGAAAAGCCCTTCAATTGTTTTGCCTCCAAGGCTATCAATATTCATCGCCTTACGACCTATGAAATGCTCTATTTTTCCTATGAGCTGTGATGGGCACCCTGATTCATTGGGGCAGTAATGTACCGCTTCTCCTTCTTTACGAATAAGCGATGTGCCACATTCGGGGCATTGTATAGCATATGCATACGGCAGTGCCCCGTC
>JBIINH010000170.1:0-4779 GCA_044337585.1 Bacteroidia bacterium | reverse complement strand
ATTTTTAGTTTTTTGTAATTTTGGGAAGTCAATATAGCTTTCAATTCTTATGCCACAAAAATATCGTTGACTTTTTGATGCAAGATTGTATTTTTACCCAAAATACAAAGACATGAAAAAACAAGTTCTTACCTTATTATTCCTTATCGGATTTGCGATACTAAACACCTTAAGTGCCCAAACTATTGTGAAACAAAGCGAAGTACCTAAGCAAGTTTTAAAAAGCTATCATTCACACAATTCGAAGGGAATAAAAGATTCCATTTGGACAAAGAAAACCATTACAATATTCCATGTAAACTATGAAGAAGATGGTTATAAATACCAAGCAGAATATTTTGAGAATGGTGATTGGATAAAAACCGTAAACGAAATACCTATTACCGAAGTGCCAGAAACAGTTAAAAAACTAGCACTAAACATGTATCCAGGTTATGCCATTACCAAATCTTACAACGAATTGAACAACGATGGCAAATTTTATGCATTAGATATTGAAAAAGATAAAGATAAGATGACCATATATTTTACCCCAAGCGGTAAGTTTTTTAAATAATACTTATTTTTCAATAATCTTCAAAGGCTGTATCCAATCGTTACAGCCTTTTTTTATGCCATGATAGGGTTGCTCCATATTTCAAAAATTGCCTATTGGTAAATGATTTTCTATCTATCTAATGACGGCAAGTCGCTTTGCGCTTTTTTGCGAAGCCAATTCGCAACAATATGTTGGCAAGAGTGTATTTGTTTGTATAAAAAGTCTAAGAATCTATTTGTATTGTACATTCGTAAATCAATTGCAATTTTAATGCAAATGCCAATTACCAAATTTTAAGTGTTCAAAATAATTTAGACAGCAAATGAAGACAAGCCATATTAGCCAAACGGCAATACAAAAAGGAGAAGAGGTGAAAGGGAAAGACATCAGAGAAGGCATTTTTAACCGAATAAATGTAGACTTTCCAGACTTTAAGAAAAGTGATTTTATCACATTATCAGAGCTTAATCAATATAGACGACTTTATTTGACATCGCTTATCGTGCAAGAAAAAGGAGAATTGGCAAAAATAGATAAAGATGTGATGGAAGCCATTCGCGACAATTCCATTTTGTCAGAAAACATACACAACGAAATAGAATCTGATTTAACATTTGGACAACAACTTGCTGATAAGGTTGCAGCATTTGGAGGCAGTTGGGTATTTATCATTACGTTTTTCTCTTTCATTTTAATTTGGATAACGATAAATATTTGGCTTCTAAGCACCAAGGCTTTTGACCCTTTTCCATTTATATTGTTAAACCTAATTCTATCTTGTTTAGCAGCTATACAAGCACCTATCATCATGATGAGTCAAAATAGACAAGAGCAAAAAGACAGGCTACGAGGAGAACATGACTATAAAATAAACCTGAAAGCCGAACTCGAAATACAACTATTGAGCGAGAAGATAGATCACTTATTGGTGCACCAAAACAAAAAGCTTTTAGAAATCCAAGAGATACAAACAGACTATTTAGAGGATTTGATGAAAGAGCTAAAAAAGAAATAATCACCCAGTCTTACAATGTTTATAAAATTAACGAAAGACTCAGCAAACTCAAATCAGTAGTAGGTCAAAATCAACCACAATGGTATTGTATCACAACTTATGTATTTAATGTGAATAATGTTTTAGAAATAGGTAACAATTGTTGTAGATAATTTACCATTATTGTAATGTATAAATTTTAAAAACGATATGATAAAAATAACAGTAGCAAAAGGGGATGGAATTGGCCCAGAGATTATGGATGCCACATTGGCAATAGTAATGGCAGCCGGAGCTAAAATAGAAGTTGAAGAAATAGAAGTAGGAGAGAAGGTATATCTAGCAGGTAACACAGCAGGTATTGCCAACGAATCGTGGGATGTAATCAGAAGAAATAAAATCTTTTTAAAAGCACCAATCACCACACCACAAGGTGGCGGATACAAGAGTTTAAATGTGACAACACGCAAGTTCTTGGGACTATACTCCAATGTGCGTCCTTGCATGAGCATGCATCCATTTGTGAGCACCAAACACCCGGTAATGGACATTGTGATTGTGAGAGAAAATGAAGAAGATTTGTATGCTGGTATTGAGCACCAACAAACCGATGAGGTAGTGCAATGTTTGAAGTTGATAAGCAGGCCAGGATGCGAAAAAATTGTGCGCTATGCATTTGAATACGCTAAGCAACAAAACAGAAAAAAGGTAACATGTTTTACCAAAGACAATATTATGAAGCAAACTGATGGCTTGTTTCACCAGGTGTTTGATGAAATAGCAAAAGAATACCCGGAAATAGAAAATGAACATTGGATCATAGATATTGGGGCAGCAAAGATGGCTGATACACCAGAAGCATTTGATGTGATTGTGATGCCAAACCTATATGGTGATGTGCTTTCTGATGTAGCTGCTCAAATCACAGGTTCGGTAGGACTTGCAGGTTCGGCAAATATTGGCGAAGAGTGTGCCATGTTTGAAGCCATTCATGGATCGGCACCAAGACGTGCCGGACAAAATGTGGCAAACCCATCTGGATTATTGCAAGGAGCAATCATGATGTTGAACCATATTGGCCAAACGGATGTAGCTGAAAAAATACAAAATGCGTGGCTAAGAACCATTGAAGAAGGAACCCATACATACGATATTTATAAAGAAGGAACCAGCAAGCAAAAAGTAGGCACAAAAGAATTTGCACAAGCAGTAATTGCCAATTTGGGTCAGAAACCAACCATACTAAAATCTGTAGTATACGCAAATAATGCGGCACTAAACTTGCCTAAATACAAACGTAAACCGGCATCAAATAAAAAGCTTGTAGGGGTTGATGTATTTGTGCATTGGGCACAAAACAATCCTAACGAATTGGCAGAGAAAATAAAGAAGATGGAAACTAATGGCATATCACTTACCATGATTACTAATAGAGGTATTAAAGTATGGCCTGATGGTTTTAAAGAAACATTCTGCACAGACCATTGGAGATGCAGGTTTAAACCAACAGAAGGTACTGAGATGACCAAAGCAGGCATTATTGATTTACTCAAAAATGCTGTTTCAGAAAACATTGATGCCATCAAAACAGAGAACCTATATGAGTTTGACGGAAAAGCAGGCTACTCTTTAGGGCAAGGCCAATAGTTTATATAAAAACAAATCATTTTTTCGCATGATAATGGAATAACTTAAAATGCATTCTAGTTTTACAATTAGGATGCATTTTTTGTGTTTGGCCATGCATTTACATACATACTTTAGAATCAAATAACTATGATAGACGCAATTGTACCCTTGCTTTCACTAATCGCATTGGAAGTAATATTAGGCATCGACAACATTATTTTCATTTCTATTTTGGCAGATAAATTGCCCGAGTCGCAACGAAACAAATTGAGATATTGGGGCATTGGCTTAGCCATGGTGATGAGGCTTTGCTTGCTAGGAATTATTTCTTGGATTTTGCAATTAGACAAAACTTTGTTTACAGTATATGATATCAATTTTAGTGGCAAGGGATTGATATTGATAGTTGGAGGATTGTTTTTGATTTACAAAGCAACAAAAGAAATTTATCACAAAACAGAAGCAGTAAACAATGCAAATACCACTACCGTTGTAGCCGGATTTGGAAAATTGCTTTCAGAAGTGATTATCCTCGATTTGGTCTTCTCGATTGATTCCATTATCACAGCAGTAGGTATGGTGCAGGAACTTTGGGTGATGTATACCGCAGTTATTGTAACCGTAATGATTATGCTTATTGCCTCAAAACCTATTAGCGAGTTCATACGTAAGCATCCTTCATTTAAGGTTTTGGCTTTGTGCTTTTTGATGATGATTGGCGTATCGCTATTGGCAGAAGGTTTTCATTTTGAAATACCTAAGGGATATATTTATTTCTCAATGGCTTTTGCATTTATGGTTGATATCATTCAAATCAAAACCATTAAACAGCCACAAGCATAAACTTAGCGGCTTACAAATCTAGTGCACCATTTTATTGGCACAATATGAACTGGCAAACGCATCGGGCTTGGCCTTAAACTGAAACCCCATGCTTAGAATATAACCCATGGCTTCGCTTAAGGCCGTGTTTGATTTAAATTGCGGATTGGTATTGATATCAGCATGCACTTCAAGGTCTATCTGGTATTTATCCAATATTTCACATAGCTTGTAGGCAATATCGATTGAACGAGCTACTTCATGCAGCATGCGTTCTTTTAAGGTAAATTGTTGTTTGGTTTTATCGCTGCTGATGAGCATAAACCCACCACGCTTTTCTCTTACAAAAACAATTACTGTTGCAAATTCGGTTACATTATGCGTTACCTGCGAGTCGGTTCCAATGCACACCTTAATTTTATTACCTGCATGTACTTCGCGTTTGATATTGGCTTCAACTTCATCAATAATTGAGCCCTCAATAATTTCGCCTGTAAATCTTCGCCAATGAAGGGGAGTAGCATGAAAAGATGTTGACATACTCTGTTGGTTTTATTACGTGAAATTAGAGATCCAAATGAATTATTGATGTTAAATAATTAACAACCCTGTTGATAAGGAAAGTATTAAGAAATAATTTTAAAAAAGCTGACAAATAAGGCTTGCAATAACTTTGTGCATGGGCTTTTCGATGTCCAACTCGGGATTCACCTCAGTAATCTCAAATCCAACAAGATTTTTTTTAGCCAATAAAGATTTAAGTAAGTACTGTGCTTGGTCCAATGAAAGACCATCT
>JBIINH010000169.1:0-4780 GCA_044337585.1 Bacteroidia bacterium | reverse complement strand
AAACGATATTGCTTCATCTCAGTATCTGGTTTCGCAGCACAAGGTGCAACTCTCGCCTGCCCCTGCATTTAACCTCGATGAAGAATTTGCCGTGCAACAAGCCACATCAAAAGCCATTGCCAATAATTTAATTCAATCGGCACATGATATAAGCGAAGGCGGATTGTTCATCAGCTTGCTGGAAAGTGCCATGCCTAACAACTTAGGTTTTGATATTGCGAAACAAAACACAGCCTTGCGCAACGATGCTTTCCTGTTTGGCGAAGCCCAAAGCCGCATTGTGGTTTCGGTATCATCAGGCAATATTGCATCATTTGAAAAACTGTTGCAGGATAACGGAGTGAAGCTGGAAAAATTAGGCACCGTAACTACCGGAAATATTCAAATATCCGGTGCAGACTTTGGCCAAACAGAGCAATATAAAAATACGTTTCTGACTTCGTTAGAAAGTAAACTGGCGTAACCCATATTCATAAAAAATAAAAACGTTTTTTTCTTAAACAGCTTATCATCGTTTCTGCAATTTCTTATCATTGCATATGCATGCGCATGAACAGGTAACGGATTTCATCCATCAGTTAGAAGAAAAATGGATTCGCAATCGCTTTGCGGAGATTCGTGCATTGCTGCTCACCTTTCCCGAAATCTCAGAAACATTCCGCTATCGCACCCCATTTTATGATTACAATGGCATGCTGTTGTATTTGAGTTTGCATAAAAAGAAATTTCCACTTATCGGATTTGTTGATGGATTTCATATGCAAGATGAAGCCGGTTTGCTAACTGCCAAAGAAGGGCAAACGATGATCAAACACCTGTATATTCAATCTGCAACTGAACCCAATGATGAAGTGATTGTTGGCTATATTGCAGAAGCCATTGAAACCCGAAACAGATTGAAGAAATATGCACTCCGAAATAAAACAAGCAAACGTAAATGATGCACCGACAGTATGCCAACTGGCTGCCGATACTTTTTACGAAACCTTTCGTCCCTTCAATACCGAAGAAGATATTCAGGCATACATCAAAAAAGCGTATGACTCAGAGGTGATATCAGTGCAGCTTGCAAACACGCAGCAGTATTATTTTGCTATCGCTTATGTAAATAACAAAGCTGTTGGTTATATCAAACTTATATTTAACCAAGCCCATCCGAAACTATCCGGTATAATCGCAGAGTTGGAAAAAATTTATGTGCTTAAATCTTACTGGGATAAAAAAAGTGGTGCAGCATTGATGCAACATGCGATTCAGGTTTGCAAACAACATGGTTTTGAAAAACTATTTTTGGGAGTGTGGCAGGAAAATGAACGTGCGGTAAATTTCTATAAAAAATTTGGATTCGAAATATTTGATACCCGACAGTTTCAACTAGGCGAAAGGTGGTGCGAAGATTACATGATGTGTTTGAATTTATAATATCCCTTCCCCCATCAACAATTTTGCTTTAAGTACAGTGACTACCGTAAGACTATCGGTAATTTCTCCTTTACAAACCATGTCATACAATTCATCAAAATGAATTTTCTTTACTATTAATTGCTCTGTTTCTTCGGGCTGCGATTGGGTAAATGTCAATCCTTTTGCCACATACAAATAGGCTACTTCATCCGTTGCCGAATTGCTCAATTGTAATTGCTGTATCAGTTTCCAATCAGTTGCAATAATTCCACATTCTTCCAGCAACTCCCGTTTGGCTGATTCAAGTGGCGGTAAATCTCTGTCACCTCCGCCTTCAGGTATTTCCCATGTGAAGCAATTCATAGGGTAGCGATATTGACCTACAATCCATGTGTTATTATCTTCATCAAGCGGCAATATGCCTATGGCTAGTTTTTTAAAATGTACCAACGAATACGTACCCGATTTTTTGGCAGGATTCAATACCTCGTGGTGCTCCACTTTTATCCATGCAGATTCATACACATCTTGCTTATTTAGCAATGTCCACGGGTTTTCTTTTTCGTTTATATGCATATCTCTTTTTATTTCTACCCAAAGTAAATACTTTTGAACGAAATGTAAGGAACAGAAAATGCCTGATGTACTTCACAACAAATCATTACACATGAAAAAAACAATTTACCTCGCTATGCTCTTTGCGTTTGCAATCATCACATCATGCTCAGGTACGCAAGATGATGACGATAATAATAACCAACAAACAGTTATTACAAGTGATACCTCAAGCTTAACCGGAAGGTTATTGGTAGAAGTGCGTAGAAACAGCAATAACACCCTCATTGATAATGCAGAGGTAAATCTTTACCTAAACTATGATGACATGCTTCGTGATTTTCCGTTATACAGTTTAAATGCCAACAATGGCAGAGTTGATTTCGGATTTGTATTAAATGGTAATTATTATATCACGGGTTCCTTTTCATCAACTACAGGAGTTATTCGTGACACCACCGTGGCTCAGGTATTGCCCCGAAATACCATTACCCGTTTGCTGTATTTGCGTTAGCCAATTTGCTTTTTCTTTTTCCGTATAAAAAGTAGATAACCAAACCCACCATCAACCACAACAAAAATGCGGCCCAATTGGTAAAATTCAATTGTGCCATCAGGTAAAAATTGGTAACCATGCCCAACACCGGTATGGTTGAAAATCGTTTGGCAAATGTGAATACCGATAAAATAACAAACAGCAGCCAGAATGCTATCATGGCCCAATTTTCAGGGTGTTGCCAATTGATAAATACCTGATTGGTATCGTACACGATAAATAAAAACAAAGTGACCAAACACAAGATGGGCACCAACAACCGTCCGTTGATATACGGAACCCTAAAACCAACATGGTATTCATTTTTGTGGCTCTCCATACGAATAACGCCTGCGTTTACAATTAAAAACGCAAACAAGGTACCAATGCTCGACAGGTCGGTTACTTCTTGTAAGTTGAGAAACAAGGCAGGAACAGCAACAAAAATGCCTGTTACAATCGTAGAAAAAGCCGGTGTGCGAAATTTAGGATGTATGCTGCTGAATTTTTTTGGCAGCAAACCATCGCGGCTCATGCTCATCCAAATGCGCGGTTGCCCGTTTTGAAAAACCAGCAAAACACTCGCCATGGCTATCACAGCACTTACTGCAACTATGCCACTCATCCAACCTACATTCAGCAAACTAAATGCATGTGCCAGCGGATCGCCTACGGCAAGTTCTTTGTAGCTCACCATTCCGGTTAGTGTAAGGGCAATTAAAATATACAGCACCGTGCAAATTACCAGCGAGGCAATCATGGCTTTGGGCAAATCACGCTTGGGATCTTTACACTCTTCGGCTGTGGTAGCCAGCGCATCAAAACCTATGTATGCAAAGAAAACCGATGCCACGCCTTTTAGTACACCACTCATGCCATTGGGTGCAAACGGACTCCAGTTTTCGGGTTGCACATAAAATGCACCAACAATTATGACCAATACAATAACCGCTAATTTCAATGCCACAAAATAATTGCCCACCGTTTTGGTTTCGTGCACGCCCCGGTATATGAGTGCAGTGATGGCAAATACTATTCCCAGTGCCGGTAAATCAAAAATCAGTTTCATGCCAAATAATTCGGGTGCTTGTAGCCAGGCGGTATATTGCTCGCTAAGGTAGTGGGTAATTTCACCTCCTGATTGTTGCAATTGCAAATAGGCTTCATATCCATTTTTGGCGCTGAGGTAATCCATGGTGAAATACTCCGGAATATGCCAGCCAATGCCTTGCATTAAGCCGGTGAAATAATCGCTCCAACTGATGGCCACCACAATATTTCCGATGGCATACTCTACAATCAATGCCCAACCAATAATCCAGGCTACTATTTCGCCAAAAGCTGCATAAGCATAAGTGTAGGCACTGCCCGAAATGGGAATGCTGGAAGCAAACTCTGCATAACTCATGGCCGAAAACGAACAGGCAAATGCAATAAAAACAAACAGCAATACCACCGCAGGACCACCGGCTGCACTTGCATTGCCAATGGTGCTAAAAATACCCGCACCTATAATGGCAGCAATTCCCAGCGATGTAATATCACGCAGGCTTAAGGTTCTGCGAAGCTTATGTTCGTTTAGCTCATTGGCTGCGGCCTCCGATGCAATTTGTGCTACTGTTTTTTTCCGAAATAGATTGCTCACCATTTACTCTTTGCAGAGCAATATATGTTTTTTGAGAAAAGATGCAATCAATACACAACAACAGCCTCTCTTTAAATTAATCATAGGACCTGGTTTTGGTTGTGATTAGTAGTAATCAGTTAAATATTTAGGTTATTCCATTTATATTTTAAAGTATTAAATTTGAACTACCACATTATTTGTAGCAGCAAATAATTGTGGTAGTTTTTAAATATATCATCCTATGAAGAAGTACTACATTATTTTTTCCTTCTTATTGTTATGCGGCAATATTTATAGTCAAAGCCTGTGGGACAGTGTCCCAAAAAGTCAAATCAATATTCTAACTCGTCCGGGTCAAATAAGTTTTTTATCTGAAAAGAATGTGTTTTTTAATGCAACAAGTCAATTATTTTGTAGTAATGACAATGGACAAACATTTAGAAGAATAATATTAGATAGCAATACAAGCTATTCATTTGGAAGCAACTTATGGACAACAGTAAAAGGTAACAAAGCAATTGCTCAAATTCGGTATAACAAACTTCGCATTCAATTTTGGACAAGTGAAGACACCTTAAAAACCTGGAAGCCCTACCATGCCATTACCGCGAATGGTGATACCGCATTCATTAATACTCCCGACAGTGCAATTGAACCGC
>JBIINH010000168.1:0-4832 GCA_044337585.1 Bacteroidia bacterium | reverse complement strand
ACACTTGATGCATCACTTGTTAACCTCACTATAAACGGAGCTCAACGCATACCAACGGTTTCATCTCCTTCAGGATTTTTACGTATCCGGCCAAATTATTGCACCCCAACATATACAAGTGGTACTACATTTAATCATTCTATTAGCGCAGTCAATTTGTCAAATCTCAACTATACAGGCACTGCTTCAACTGCCCCATATTTTACTTACTTTGATTCATTGCAAGCAATATTGCAACGAGGAGTTACATACTCCCTCACCGTAACACCTGGAACCCAATCTGGTAATACCGTTGTTGCTTGGATAGATTATAACAATGATGGTACATATGCAGCCAGTGAAAAAATTGGAGAAGTGACATCAGTAGGTGCAAGCCCTACATTTGCAACATTTACCTTCACTGTTCCGCTTAATTCTCCACTATTAACTACTCGTTTGCGAATATTACTAAATGACAGTGCGGGCAGCAATTTCACGGCATGTATGAATTCATTGGTAGGAGAAACAAAAGATTTCAGCTTACAAATAAATGCAGCACCAAGTTCGGTTACATACTTCTGGAACCAGGTAGGTACTGCAAATTTTACCACACCTGCTAACTGGACTCCTGCGCGCACAAACATCAACTTGAATGATCGGCTTGTATTTAACATCGGTGGTAATATTACCGTCACCAATGTGCCAAATCAAACGGTTTCTTCTATCTCTATTTTAAATAATACACAAGTTACCTTTCAAAACACAATTGCAACAAACCTTGGAGCCAACGATTCGCTAAACCTAATATCGGGAAGAATAACAACCGATACCAACGT
The DNA here is from genome assembly GCA_044337585.1 of Bacteroidia bacterium. Lineage (GTDB taxonomy): Bacteria > Bacteroidota > Bacteroidia > UKL13-3 > UKL13-3 > CAYSBE01. The sequence goes on along the minus strand of JBIINH010000168.1, from coordinate 4,017 downwards.
TATCATTAGATGTGGCAGTAATACCTTACTAAACAATGGTGTAAATGCTGGCATCATTTCTGGAAGTGGATTTGTAAATGGCAGATTGCAAAGATGGATAAGCACAGCAGGAACGTATTCGTTTCCAATAAGTCGAATTGATACCGCCAGAAATGTAACATTAACTTATACCATGGCGCCTACAACTGCTGGAACTGTAACAGTAAGTTTTGTAGCAGGCAATCCAGGTACACTTGGACTACCATTTGTAGACAATAGTGTCACCCTGAACCGGGTTGCAGAAAATGGAGTATGGCGCATTGTTTCCGAAAATGACCTAACAGGTGGAACTTTCAACCTTGCATTACGTGCTGATGCATTTAGAGGAGTACAAAATATTTCGCTTCTTTCCATTATAAGAAGAAATGATGCAACAGCAAGTTGGAACAACAGTGGTACATATGCCGCTGCCAGTGGCAATATCAATTCATTTATAATAAACAGAACTGGGCTTACCCAATTTGGAGAGTTTACGGTTGCCGGAAATGTATCAACCAATCCTTTGCCGGTAGTATTGGTATCCTTTAATGCCTTTGTCAATCAAAATGATGCTTACTTAAATTGGACCACCGCATTTGAACAAAACAATAAAGGATTTCATGTTGAACGCTCATTCAACATGCTAAATTTTGAGCGAATTGAATTTGTAGGTGGCAAAGTAAATAGCCAAACAACAAATGACTATAGCTATATTGATAAAGCTATATTTTATCAAGTTCAAACCGCTTACTACAGATTGGTGCAAGAAGATATGGACGGCCATACAGAATATTCTGAAACAAGAGTTGTGCATGCTTTAAACGGAAATGGCGACATAATCATTAGCCCAAATCCATTTGTAACAAATACGGCTTTGGTATTTAATAATGCAACTGAAGGAAAATACAGTGTATTCATTACAGATGCCCAAGGCCGATTGATTGCAGAAACCAATTTGACGCTCGCATCAGGCAATGCAACAATCACCCTTGAAGCATTAAACAGCATTGCACCGGGTATATATTTTATTCAGGTTAAAGGATATTCAAATAATATTTTCAAAATTGTAAAATCAGCTTACTAGTTATAGGCAATATCTTAAAAAAGGGGGTAAACTTTATGCAGTTTCCCCCTTTTGCATTTCATATATTTCAAACTACTTTTGCGCACTTATTCATCAACTATGTCAGTAAAACAACTTATAGAGTGTGTCCCTAATTTTAGTGAAGGAAACGATATGCAAATTATCCGTCAGATTACAGATGCAATAGAATCTGTAGACGGAATAAAATTGTTGGATGTTGATCCGGGCAAAGCAACAAATAGAACGGTTGTTACTTTTGTTGGCGAACCCGCTGCGGTTGTTGAAGCTGCATTTAGAGGTATTAAAAAAGCAGCAGAAATTATTGATATGAGCAAACACAATGGGGAGCATCCAAGAATGGGCGCAACCGATGTTTGTCCGCTTATTCCCGTTTCGGGCATCAGCATGGAAGAAACTGCGAGTTGGGCTCAACAATTAGGAGAGCGTGTGGGCAATGAGCTTTCCATTCCTGTTTACCTATATGAGTATGCCCAGCCAAATGCTTCACGCAATAATTTGTCGGTGATTCGCGCTGGTGAGTACGAGGGATTCTTTGAAAAAATAAAATTACCTGAATGGCAACCTGATTTTGGACCTACAGTATTTCCTGCAAAAACAGGAGCTACTGTGATTGGAGCACGTGAGTTTTTGATTGCATATAATGTAAACCTCAATACCAAATCTGTAAGATTGGCAAACTCCATTGCATTTGATGTACGCGAAGCCGGACGGGTAAAACGAGAGGGCAACCCAATAACAGGAAAAATAGTAAAAGACGAAAAAGGAAACGAAGTGCGCATTCCCGGAACTTGCAAAGCGGTGAAAGCTATTGGATGGTTTATTGAAGAGTATGGCATCGCACAAATTTCCATGAACCTTACAAATTACCAGATTACCCCGCTTCATATAGCGTTTAATGAAGTTTGCAAAAGTGCTGAAAGCAGAGGCTTACGTGTAACGGGTTCTGAATTGGTAGGACTTATACCATTGCAAGCCATGTTGGATGCCGGCAAATTTTTTCTGAAAAAACAAGGACGCTCTATTGGTGTAAGCGAGCAAGAACTCATCCATATTGCCATAAAATCTATGGGATTGGATGAACTTTCGCCATTTGACCCTGCTAAAAAAATTATTGAATACCAATTGTTAAACTTAGAAAACGAAAAACTTATTCGTATGGATTTGCGAACATTTGCCAATGAAACGGCATCTGAAAGTCCTGCTCCAGGAGGTGGTTCAATAAGTGCTTATGTTGGCACACTTGGTGCTGCGCTTGGCACCATGGTTGCAAACCTTTCGGCAGGTAAGCGCGGTTGGGAAGACAAAATAACTTTTTTCAGTGAATGGGCTAATCAGGGACAGCACATTAAGCAAGAATTACTTCGCCTAGTAGATGAAGATACACGTGCATTTAATGCCATTATGCAAGCATTTGGTATGCCCAAATCAACACCCGAAGAAAAAGCAGCACGCACCTTAGCCATCGAAAATGCTACCAAATATGCTTGTGAGGTACCTCTAAAGGTTATGCAAACAGCCTATAATACTTTGCCTTTGCTCACGGCTATGATAGAAGTAGGCAATCCAAATTCTGTAACCGATGCTGCTGTGGGCGTGCTATGTGTGAAAACAGCCGTTCGAGGTGCTTACCTCAATGTGTTGGTAAATGCAAAGGACTTACAAGACAAAACATTTGCACAAACCATCATTAGCAAAGCAAAAGCTATATTAGAAGAAAACCACAAACGAGCTGATGCATTGGTAGCTAAAGTTGAACAACAAATTTCTTGAGTAAAATGACAATCGATTGAATTGGGATTAATTTTTATTTAAATCGCTGAGGTGATGGCTTCCTTTTCTATTTTTTTAACAAGCCCTTGCAATACACTTCCTGGACCGCACTCAATAAATTCATTTGCCCCATCACTTACCATTGCTTGTACACTTTGTGTCCATTTAACAGGTGCGGTAAGTTGCGCAACTAAATTTTTTCTGATTTCATCGATATTGCTCACTGCGCTTGCTGTTACATTTTGGTAAACAGGGCAAATAGGTTGGCTAAAATGCGTAGCATTAATTGCAGATTCCAATTCGATACGGGCTGGCTCCATCAATGGGGAGTGAAAAGCTCCACCAACAGGCAATACCAAAGCACGTTTTGCGCCTGCTGCTTTTAATAATTCGCAAGCCTTAGTAACACCGCTTACTGTACCCGATATCACCAACTGACCCGGACAATTATAATTGGCTGCAACCACGATATCATCCGCAATACTTGCACACACTTCTTCCACCTTGGCATCTTCAATGCCCAATACTGCAGCCATTGTTGAAGGTTGTAATTCGCAAGCTTTTTGCATTGCCATTGCCCTTTGGTAAACCAATTTTAAGCCGTCTTCAAACGATAAAGTTTTGTTGGCTACTAATGCCGAAAACTCGCCAAGTGAGTGACCTGCAACCATATCTGGTTGAAAATTCTCTCCCGCAACCAATGCTTTCACAACAGAATGGATAAATATAGCCGGTTGTGTAATCCTGGTTTGCTTCAGTTCTTCATCCGTTCCTCCAAACATGATTTCGCTTATTCTAAAGCCTAGTAATGCATTAGCTTGCTCAAAAAGCTCCTTGGCTTGACTATTACTTTCATATAAGTCTTTACCCATTCCTGAGAATTGTGAACCTTGACCTGGAAATAAATATGCTTTCATAAATATATGGGTTTAATTATGCAAATCAACAATTTTGTAAGAAACAAAACCATAAAAACATATTATTGTAAACATTGTTAGTAATATTTACATTAAAATCACATGCAAGAAACAGCACCATCAGTTAACGCTCACCTTAAATTTCGGCACCAATCTGGTAATAAGTTTTTTAACACTTTACGTAAACGTGTTGATGCCTATTTTATT
>JBIINH010000167.1:0-4850 GCA_044337585.1 Bacteroidia bacterium | reverse complement strand
GCAAAAACTTGAAGGAGATGGATTATGCTTTGTTCATGCGGGTGGTCATATTGTTGATCGAACGCTAGGTCACGGTGAGATGCTAAAAGTAGACACAGGATGTATTGTTGCATTTTCACAAAGCATCGACTACGATATACAATTTGTTGGCGGTATAAAAAATACACTATTTGGCGGAGAGGGTGTATTTTTTGCTACCCTTTCTGGACCGGGAAAAGTTTGGATTCAATCGCTACCTGTAAGTCGATTGGCCTCTCGCATCATGCAATACGGTTCATTTAATCGTAAAGAAGAAGGCGGCATTCTGGGTGGATTAGGAAATTTACTTGATGGGGATAGGTAGAGGATGTGAGATGTGTGAATTAAGAATTAAGATGTGAGAAGTAAGAAATGAGTTGGGAGTACTGAGTATGATAATTAATTCTCCGGATTCAGGCACTCAAGCATTCAAAATAGATAACAACGATAATAAAAACTATAAATATGGGAAGAGTTTTTGAAAAACGTAAACACAAAATGTTTGCTCGCTATAATAAAATGAGTCAGGCATTTACAAAATTTGGGAAAGAAATTGCTATTGCAGTAAAAGCCGGAGGCCCTGACCCTGAAGGAAATTCACGATTACGGGCCATTGTTGCAAACGCCAAAGCAGCCAATATGCCTAAAGCAAATATTGATGCCGCAATCAATCGTGCGAATAGTAAACAAGATAAAGATTTTGAAGAAATTGCTTACGAAGGTAAAGCGGTTCATAGTGTAGCCATTATTATTGAAACAGCAACTGATAATCCAACAAGAACAGTTGCAAACCTACGCAGCTATTTCAATAAAAAAGGCGGTCAGATGCTTGTGAGCGGATCGCTCGATTTTATATTTGAGCGAAAAGGGATTTTCCGCATCAAATCAGAGGGTATAAATCTGGAAGAACTTGAGTTGGAATTGATTGATTTTGGAATGGAAGATATGGAAGATGATGGCGAAGGTCACTTAATCATACAAGTTCCTTTTACCGAATTTGGAAAAATGCAAAAAGCACTTGAAGATAAAAAGCTTGAACTTATCAATGCTGAATTGCAAAGGATACCTACCACATTTATTGAATTAACAGCAGAGCAAGAAGAAGAAGTAAACAAACTCATTGAAGTAATTGAAGAAGATGATGATGTGACCAATGTTTGGCACAATATGAAATAAGAAATAAATTTTAAAGGGTTGCAGTTTTGCAGCCCTTTTTTGTAAAAACTAATTAAGTATATTGACGTTAAAAACATCATGCCGGTTCGAACAGTAAATATTGATGAATTCTTAACACTTAGAATGCAATTTCCGGTGTTTGATGTGCGCAGTCCGGCTGAGTTTGCCTACGCCCATATTCCAGATGCCATTTCATTACCCATTTTCAATGATGAACAACGAAAAGAAATAGGAACATGCTACAAACAAGTAGGTCGTGAAGAAGCCATCAAAATTGGTTTAAGTTATTTTGGCCCGGAGATGGTTCAATTTGTTAAACAAGTGGAAACTATTTTAAGCAAACACTACGATGAACGAAAACAAACGGTTTTGCTTCATTGCTGGAGAGGAGGCATGCGTAGTAGCGCTATGGCTTGGCTGCTTAGTTTCTATGGATTTGATGTGCATGTATTGGAAGGAGGATACAAACAATACCGTAAATGGGTGTTGGATCAACTAAATCTTCCTTATAACTTCAGGGTGTTGGGTGGATTTACAGGAAGTGGTAAAACCGAAATACTCAAATTGATTCAGCAACAAAATATTCCTGTAATTGACCTGGAAGGACTTGCCTGCCACAAAGGATCTGCTTTCGGCAACTTAGATATGTCTGCGCAACCGAGTCAGGAGCATTTTGAAAACCTTTTGATAGAAGCGCTTCAACCTTACTATTCAATTGGTGTTGACAAGAAGTTTTTGCAACCCGAGCCAATTTGGATTGAAAGTGAAAGCAGGCGAATTGGTTTAATAAACCTGACTGAACAATTCTACCACAATATGCTTCGTGCACCTGCTGTTTTACTGGATATTCCTTTTGTGACGCGTTTGCAATACATCATAAAAGATTACGGCAATTATGACAAAGAAAAGCTAACCAATGCAATCATACGAATACAAAAACGACTAGGAGGTCTTGATACCAAACGTGCATTACAATTTTTAATCGAAGAAAATGTCCATGCTTGCTTTGAAATACTTTTAACGTATTACGACCGACAATATAAACTGGCAACAGAAAAATCCAATAGGAAGTCAACAGGACTATCTTGCCCCACACTTGACCCTGAAATAAATATGAATGCAATACTAAATTTAACTGCAAACTGATGGAACAAGTATTACTTACTCAATATGCACATGGGGCAGGTTGTGGATGCAAAATTGCACCTGCAATACTTGATACGATTTTAGCAAATAATCGCTCTACAACTACTGATAAACGTTTGCTTGTAGGCAACAACAGCAATGATGATGCATCTGTATACGATTTAGAAAATGGCCAAGCACTCATTGTAACCACAGACTTCTTTACACCCATTGTAAATGATGCGTATACTTTTGGCAGAATTGCTGCCGCTAATGCCATCAGTGATATATATGCTATGGGAGGAAAACCCATTACAGCCATTTCCATTTTGGGTTGGCCCGTAGACAAAATTTCGGCTGATGTGGCAGCAAAAGTAATTGAAGGCGCAAGAGAAACTTGCAGAGAAGCAGGCATAATCATTTCCGGAGGACATAGTATTGATACACCTGAACCTTTTTTCGGATTAGCGGTTAACGGTTTGATTTCCGTTGCTTATCTAAAGAAAAATAATACTGCACAACCCGGTGATGTACTTTTTTTAACCAAACCAATTGGACTTGGCATGCTTGCAACTGCTCACAAAAGAGGCCTTTCAACTCCCAACGATGATGCTGTTTTAATTGATTTGCTCACTTCACTAAACAGTATTGGAGAACAATTAGGTAAGTTGACTTATATAACTGCAATGACAGATGTTACCGGATTTGGCTTATTAGGTCATCTGATCGAGATGTGCAACGATGGAAAACTCTCCGCCCGTTTAGCTTACCATCAAATACCACTTATCAAAGAGTCGAAAAAATTTGCTCAATCTTTTGTGCTTCCTGATGCTACTTACAGAAATTGGAATGGGTATAGCAACAAGGTTTTTATTTCACCAACTATCGATGCAGGGGAATCATTCTCTTTCTTGCCCGACCCTCAAACCAACGGTGGATTGTTGATAGCAGTTGATCCTGCTCACAAGGATTCGTTTTTAGAAATAATGTCTGAAAACAAAACCGTTATTTATGAAATTGGTAAGTTTGAAACAAACAACGGCAATCCTATTGTGGTTGTTGAATAATTCAAAAAATCTAAGGTAAGCTCGATTTGAATTGAGCATAGCGCTGTTCAAATGTACCCGTATTACCACCACCTCCAAGACACTCGTGTGTTTTCTCAATATTCGTTACTCGGTCGGTAGGGTTTGGATGTGTACTTAAAAATTCAGTTAAAGCATTTTCATCTGCCGACTTTATTTTATCAAAAAAGTATTTAGCACCTTGGGCATTGTACTCAGTATTTAATAGATAAATAACCGAATAGTTATCGGCTTCGGTTTCATCATTTCTACTAAACTTAAGAGCCAATATATTGGCTCCTAAAGTAGCCAATTGCTGAGTAGTACCACTGGTAAGTATTTCTATCAGGGTTTGCAATCCCAAAACTTGTATCATTTGCTTGGCACTATGCCTGCGGTCTGCATGGGCAATTTCATGGCCCATCACTCCTGCCAATTGTGTTTCATTATCCAAAAACTTAATGATACCGGTGTACACGTAAATAAAACCTCCGGGGGTGCAAAATGCATTTAATGTATTGTCATCGCGAATGATGCGCACCCTCCAAACAAAATCATCTTTGTATGCTACTTTACCGGAGTTCAATATATTGTTGGTAATGCGGTAAATATGTCCATATGCCACGTGGTATTGGGCTGAATCCAATATCGGAAACTCAGAAGGGTTTGATTCAATTTGCTGAACCGTGGCCAATCCCATTTCTATATCTTGTTGAGGGGAAATTAATAAGGAAGCAACACCTGTTCCTTTTCTACCCAAACATTCGTCTTCTTTCTTCTCTTCTTCTGTTTTTTTTTCACAACCCGAAATAAGAATGGTGATTGTAAAAATGAGTGCAAATGCATATTTATTCATGCCTCGAATGTATGGAATTTTGATAAAATGTAAAAGGTGATTGGATTAATGATCAGCCGTTTTGCTCTTGCTGAATTTACTTTTTAACCGAACGGCAGGCACCCATAATTTCGACAATAAATATTTTATAGGACTACTTTTATCTACTTTCCACATCGTGGTTCTTGAATCTTCAAGTGGTTGTTCGTGTAGCGTATACGCATATGCAGCGATAGACGTGCGGTATTTTCCTTCAGGGAAATGAATGGGATCGTAACCGTGTAAGGTATATCCTCTGCAAAGCATAATAGCCAAGCGATTGAAAGGCACATCTACGTCTGTTTTCACACCTGTGCGGCTGTCCTCCAATTTCAATTCACCTCCGTATTCTTTTTTCCAGTCTTTGTTGATGTATAGCAAGAGGTTTAAATTCCTAAACCACTTTTCATTTAACGGATGATAATTAAAATCTGCGTGCATATCTAAAAAACTGCCGGCTTTCCCCTGGTGAATTCCGCCACCATAAAACTGCTCATCTACAAAAACGTCTTCATTACTAATGTATTTCAACCAATTTTGAAAGCGGGTTGATGTCAGGTCTTCATAAAGTTCTTTAAAAAGACCGCCCATTT
>JBIINH010000035.1:0-16406 GCA_044337585.1 Bacteroidia bacterium | reverse complement strand
AAACTGCCGGCACTAGTGCCGTTGTAACATTAACATGTAGAATATATAATGCTAGTGTGACCGACTCTTTGCCAACAGGGGCTGCATTAGCTACCACAACGGTAAATGTAGATTCAACTTTTGGCACTGGAGTGTTAACTACATTAAGAAAAATAGCCAATTTTACAACCCCTGTAACCGTAACTGGACCATATGTCATTACCATAGAAACTTCTTCTGCAATCAACGTAGCAATTATCACAAACAATTGGCTTGCCACGCCACCAAACGGAAGAAGCGAATGGTTAAGTTCTGTTAGAATTGGAACAGGAAATGTTAGAAGTTATAATGTGAATATTGGAACTGCGCAATTCAATGCTGATTTTATTATGCAGCCATTTGTTTCGTTTGCGCTTACTTCTAACTTTATTCCCTCAACATTGTGTAATCAGGGCGGAAATTTTATCAGTTTCACAAATACATCATCACCCGTAAATTTTGAGCGTTTTTATAATGTACGCGCATTTCAAAATATTCCACAATTCAGTTTCATGTGGAACTACGGTGACCATATTGGCATTTTTTATAATGTAAATGGTTCCAGAACGTATTCAGCAAATACACAATATACTGTAACGCTAACAGATACTTTGATAGGTTGGACAAGAGGGTGCAGTGATGTAAAACAAATAATCATAAACCAATCTCCCAATTCTCCCAATGCTTATAGCAACAGTCCGTTGTGTTTAGGAGGAACCCTACAATTAAGTTGTGATACCATTCCTGGTGCATCATATATTTGGACAGGGCCAAATGGTTTTACTTCGAGTATACAGCGACCAACTATATCTAATATTGGGATTTTAAATCAAGGAACATATAGTGTGCGCGCTGTTGCAGGCCAATGCACATCTGCCGTTGCTTCAACGGTTGTCAATATTATATCAACTCCCGTTGCATCAAATAACGGACCATTATGTGCAGGTCAGCAGTTAACGCTTTCAGTAAGCAATATTGCTGGGGCTACATACAGCTGGACTGGTCCAAATGGGTTTAGCTCCAACAACCTAAACCCAACACGCACAAATATCACGGTAAGTGATGCCGGAACCTACAATGTTTCTGTAACACTTGCAGGATGTGGCACGATTGGACCTTTTACAACATCGGTCGTTGTTAATCCTATACCTGCAACTCCAGTAGCAACTAACAATGGTCCGTTGTGTGCAGGTAATAATTTACAACTTTCTTCTACATCGATTAGTGGTGTTACATATAATTGGAGTGGACCGAATGGATTTACCTCAACCCAACAAAACCCCGCTCGACCATCAGCAACAACTGCTTTTGCAGGTACTTATACTGTTGAGGCCAACTTAAATGGATGTGCTTCTGCTTCATCTTCTACAACCGTTACCATCAATAACATTCCCAATACACCAACACTTGCAAGCAACAGCCCACTTTGCGTTGGGCAAGTATTAGGCCTTACTTCAACACCTGTTTCAGGAGCCACTTACGAATGGAGTGGACCTGCAAATTTTTCATCTACCCAACAAAATCCTACAAGAGATACCGTTCAACTAGTTCATACAGGGCAATACAGTTTAATAGCAACTGTAAATGGCTGCCCATCAGTGCCAGCTTCAATAAATGTTGTGGTGAGCACAAGCACGCCAACTCCAGTTGCTACTAGTAACGGACCTATTTGTCCCGGACAAACATTGCAACTAGCCGCTAGCAATATTTTAGGAGCTACCTATAGTTGGAGCGGGCCGAATGGATTTAGCAATAACACACAAAATCCAAGCATATCGAATGCAACTACAGCAGCTGATGGATTGTACAGTGTAACGGCAACAACTCCTGGTTGCAGCACATCTACAGCAGGCACTATACAAGTACAAATATCATCATTGCCTTCAGCACCCGTTATCACCAGCAATTCACCTTTATGTGATGGAGCAAATTTACAACTAAATGCAAGCAATGTAACTGGAGCCTCCTATAATTGGTCGGGGCCTGATGGTTTCACCTCTAACCAACAAAATCCAAGTATTACAAGTGTGTCAGCTTCAAAAGCCGGGCAGTACAGTGTTTTTGTAACGGTAAGTGGTTGCGGAACTTCCAATACATCAAATCATAGCGTTAGCATCAGACGTGTTCCTATTCCACCATCGATAACAAGTAACGCTCCTGTATGCACTGGAGATACAATTAGGTTTAGCGCGAGTTCAAATTCAACAGGACCAAATAGATTATTTACTTGGAGTGGGCCAAATAATTTCACCTCATCTATCTTTAATCCGATTTTACCTAATGCAAACCAATCAAATGTTGGAAATTATCAAGCCACTGTTACAGATTCGGGTTGTACGTCTTCACCGGCTATTGTATCGGTTTCGCTTCGCATTCCGCCACAGTCGCCTGTTGCAGGAAATAGTGGTTTGGTGTGTGAAGGAAGCAACTTACAACTCACCGCCACACCAGTTCCGGGGGCCAATTATGTGTGGCAAGGTCCTGATGGTTTTTCAAGCTTTTCACAAAATCCATTTATATCAGGTATAGGTATTTCACAAGCCGGTACATATAGCGTACGCGCCATTGTGAATGGGTGTTTTTCTTCTGCTGCAAACACAACCGTCAGCATAACTCCATTACCAGAAACACCGGTACCAAGTAATAATGGTCCGCTATGTGTAGGTCAAGCATTAAATCTTTCTACTGATTTTGTTCAAAACGCTACATATAGCTGGACGGGTCCTAATGGATTTAGCTCTACTCAGCGCACACCGGTTATTAACAATACGACTCTGTCCTCATCTGGTATTTATGAAGTGGTTTTAATTAAACTATCGTGTTTGTCGAAACCGGGAAATACAACGGTTGAAATTAATCCAATACCCAATGCTCCTGGAGTAACCACTTTGCCAACAAATGGCATTGTTTGTACAGGAGATAGTTTAATGTTGTTTGCAGCATTTACTTCTGGAGCAAATTATGAGTGGACAGGTCCTGCAGGATTTGGAACTAGCATACAAAATCCAGTTATAAGAAACATAAATATTGCCCAATCCGGAGACTATAAAGTGAAAATAACTAAAAATGGGTGTACGTCAGTTGAAACTACAGCCGCGATAATCGTAAATCCAACACCACAAACAAGCTCAATTTTTGGTCCTGACAGTGTTCGAAATTTTGAAACACAAACTTATACCATCCAAGGTGATGTAGGTTCAATATTTAATTGGGTAGCAGTTGGAGGAACCCAACAATCAGGTGGAACAACCAATACCATTACCATTGCTTGGGGAGCATCAACCAACGGCATTTTACGTGCGCGAGAAACCAATACGTTTGGCTGTCGCGGAGAATTGAAGCAATTGAATGTTAATGTACGAAATACCACATCTTTATCTGAACTGGCCATGCCTTCTTTTGTATTCTATCCAAACCCTGCATCTGATCAAGTGCTTATTCAACTTTCAGAAAAGTATAATGAGAATATAAAACTAAAAGTGTTCAATACACTTGGTCAATTGGAGTTGCAAGATCAAATCAATGGTGGTATTATGGAAAAAATCTTAAATACAAATACATTAACGAGCGGTATTTATTTTGTTCAATTAAGCAATGGTAACCTCATGCGAACTGTTAAAATTGAAATACAGCATTGATTTAACTGTCCTTTCTTTGTAATTTTATAACAATGGTTTATGTTTACAGCAAACATAAACCATTATTATATTGGAAAGCTTTTGGCATTTATTTCAACCTGATAAACTGATTGAATACGGTGGCCTTACCTTATTACTAATTATTATATTTTTAGAAAATGGCGTTTTCTTTGGATTCTTTTTACCGGGAGATTCCTTGTTGTTTTCTGCCGGATTACTTGCCTATACCAAGGTGCTTCCTATAGAGATTAGCCACTTAGTGGCTTACATTGCCATTGCAGCCTTTCTAGGATATTATTTCGGGTATTGGTTTGGTTACAAAACCGGCCAAAAGCTATACAACCGAGAAGATACCCTATTTTTTAAAAAGAAATATTTGTATACAGCTGAAGAGTTCTATAAAAAATGGGGTGGTTTTGCGCTTATCGTTGGTAGGTTTTTACCTATCATCAGAACATTTGCGCCCATATTAGCAGGAGTAGTTAGGGTAAACCATGGAGTATACTTTGTATACACCTTATTAGGGGCAATTTTGTGGCCGGGAATAGTTGTAACATCCGGTTACTATGTGGGACATTTTGTACCTAACGCACAAGATTATTTGCATTGGATTATCATTGGTTTTGTTGTTGTAACAGCCATTCCGGTTATAAAAAATATCAGGGATTACAACAAACGTAAAAAAGCCGAAGAGCAGGAAGTTTAGTCGTCTTTTTCTTTCACCACCATTACGAACTCGCCCTTTGGAGCATGGGTAGTAAAATGTGCAGATAGTTCTGCAAGCGTTCCATTTTTAGTTTCTTCAAATAGCTTAGTCAATTCACGCGATACAGATGCTTCTCTGTCTGGTCCTAAAAATTCAGCCAGTTGGTTGAGCGTTTTGACAATGCGATGGGGCGACTCAAATAATATAAATGTATGCGGTTCGGATGTCAGTTTAGTAAGCATGGTTTGTCGGCCTTTTTTTTCGGGTAAAAACCCGTAAAATGTAAATGTATTGCACGGAAATCCACTTTTTACTAAAGCAGGAACAAACGATGTGGGTCCGGGCAAACATTCAATTTCTATACCTTGTTTATGACATTCTCTTACCAGCAAAAAACCAGGATCTGAAATGCCCGGAGTGCCTGCATCGCTTACCAAAGCAAGGGTCTTTCCTTCCTTTAAAGCGGATACAATATTTTCCAATGATTTATGTTCATTGTGCATGTGGTATGAAATCAATTTATTATTGATTTCATAATGTTTCAGTAGTTTACCTGTTTGGCGGGTATCTTCAGCCAATATTCCGTCACATTCTTTTAATATTCGTATTGCCCTGAGGGTTATATCCTCTAGGTTGCCTATGGGCGTAGGTATCAAAATAAGTTTGCCAGCCATAATGTGCAATATATAAAATGATTTTTGTCGTATCATTTTTTTTAATGATTGTAAGTAATAATTTGCAGCACTAAATTTTATAATGATTATGAATTTTCCAGAAAACCTCAAGTACACAAAAGATCACGAATGGGTTCGTATTGAAGGCGATGTTGCATATGTTGGCATTACCGATTTTGCACAAAAAGAATTGGGAGACATTGTTTATGTTGATATTCCGACAAACGGCAAATCAGTAAACCAACACGATGTGTTTGGAACGGTTGAAGCAGTAAAAACAGTATCAGATTTATTTATGCCACTTAGCGGAACCGTGCTGGAAGTGAATGGCGGATTGGATGCCGCTCCTGAGTCTGTAAATTCAGATCCTTATGGCAGCGGGTGGATGATTAAAATACAGCTTTCCAATGCTTCAGAAGTTGATGAGCTTATGTCATCAGCTGATTATAAAGGATTGGTTAATGCTTAGTCTTTTTTTTAAAAATTTAAAAGCCCGGCAAACCGGGCTTTTTTTATGATGCATATAAAATGAAAATTGGATTATTAATTGTTGCCATAATGGCTATGCTTACTTATCAAATAGATGGCCGATTTCCATCCATTAGAGGTGAAACCGTAGATAGTAAAATGGTAACTGTACCTGATAATTTAAATGGGAAAAGAGCTGTTGTTGGCATTGCTTTTTCACTAAAAGCAGACGAATCATTAAAAAAATGGGCGCAGCCATTATTTAATCAATTGCTTGGAGGCAACTTTGGCGGGATGATGACAGGTAATATGTACAACGCCAATTTGTGTTTTGTGGGAATGTTTAAAGGGGTTTCGAAACTTGGTATAAATGACATTAAGCAGAAGTCAAAAAAGAATATCGACTCCAAACTTCATCCCTATTTTGTTATAAGCGAAGATGACGCCAACAGCATAATTAATCAATTGAAAATAAAAGAAAAAGGCGAACCTCATTTTTTTGTTATAGATGAAAAAGGAATTATATTGAAACACGTGCATGGCGATTATAGCGAAAGCAAAATGGATGAAATCACGGGGGCTTTGCTAAACTAATAACGAACCAATACAAAAAGTCAATTTCGGTTATGGTGTTGGGTTTCTGCCTTTTTATTAAATTGCCTGCACAAAAATAGTTAATCTAATGAGTGAATTTAGGGTTCGTACAATGGCCGAAGTGGCTTCATCAGGAGAAGAAGTAGAAATTTTATTTTGGGTTGGATGTGCGGGTAGCTTTGACGAACGCGCTCAGAAAATTACCAAAGCAGTAGCCAAAATATTACATGCATCAGGTATTAAATTTGCCATTTTAGGAACGGAGGAGGCATGTACGGGTGATCCTGCAAAACGCGCAGGAAATGAATTTCTATTTCAAATGATGGCCATGCAAAACATCACTACCCTAAACATGTATGGCATCAAAAAAATTGTAACCGGATGTCCGCATTGCTTCAATACCCTTAAAAATGAATATCCTGAATTAGGCGGTAACTACGAAGTGTTACACCATACGACCCTGATTAACCAATTACTTAAAGACAATAAAATTGCTATAAAAGGAGGTGCTTTTAAGGGTCAACGTATTACGTATCACGACAGCTGTTACCTTGGTCGAGCAAATGGAATATACGAAGCTCCTCGAGAAATCATTGAGAAGCTAGATGCGGCATTGGTAGAAATGAAAAGAAGCAAAGCCAATGGCTTATGTTGCGGTGCAGGTGGTGCTCAAATGTTTAAAGATGCCGAAAAAGGTAAAACAGAAGTGAATTTAGAACGTGCTGATGATATGTTGGAAGCACAGCCCAAAGTTGTTGCAGCAGCATGTCCGTTTTGCATGACCATGCTGCGAGATGGGGTAAAACACCACAATAAAGAAGCCGAAATTGAAGTGAAAGATATTGCTGAATTGGTTGTAACTGCAATGGATTTATAATGTGATTTCTTAAAATGGCCACCACCAATTTACTTCTTTCTTAAGGGCAATATAAACGCCATCAGATTCCAATTTTACATCATAGGTTTTTATATAGTCGCCCTGCTTTCCACGCCCACTTGTTAAATCATACTTGTACCTATGCACAGGGCAAACCATCATGCCTGATTCGCACCAGCCACCCATGCCAAACTTCGCACCAGCATGAGGGCAACGATCTGCTAATCCAAAATAGTTGTTTCCATCAAAACAAAATGAAATGTATGTGCCCTCGACATCAATAGTGCGCACGGTATTGGGTTGTTGCGGCATATTACCATGCTTAGCAAAATCATATACTTTGTACCATCTTATTTTTAGTGCCATGGTTATGGTGCAATAGGTGTAAGTAACAATTCAACCGACTCGGTAGTTTGGTCATTGCGCATGTTTAAAATTAATGAATCGACACTTAGGTGTTCAATCTGAAATTTCTTTTCTTGGGTATTTTTCTCGGCAGAAATAAATACAATATTGTTTCCACTTACCTCCCATTTTCCTCCTGATGTGGCCGCAGCATTTCCGGTTTTGTAAGTTCCATCTGCATTAAATGTATACACATTGAGCATCAATGCTTCTTTAATCAGCATCATTCTGATTCGCTGTTCATCACCTTTAATGGTATCACTTTGCACCAAAGTTTTTTCAATATGGTTAAAACGTACATCACTTACTTGCCATGTATTGCAAAGTAATTTTTCTTGCTTACTGCTACAAGCGATAAGCACCGTGAATAATAGAAACAGGCCAATAGATTTATGCATACCCGACAAAAGTGGGTAAAAAAACTATTTTTGCCCCACTTTTTTATACCATAAATTCATAACAAATGAAAACAGTAGACAATATTTCCTTTGCCGGCAAGAAAGCACTAATTCGAGTTGACTTTAATGTACCGCTTGATAAATCAACGTTTGATATAACGGATGATGCCCGAATTCGGGCTACCATCCCAACCATAAAAAAAGTACTCAATGATGGAGGCGCTTGCATTCTGATGTCGCACCTGGGTCGTCCACTCAAAAAATTGAAAACTGACGGAACTATAGATACTGAAAAATATACATTAAAGCATGTGTTGGCCAGGGTGGAAGAACTCGCGGGTGCCAAAGTACATTTTGCTGCCGACTGCATTGGTAGTGAAGCCGCAGAAAAAGCTACTTCATTGAATACCGGAGAAATTTTATTGTTGGAAAACTTACGCTTTCACAAAGAAGAAGAAAAAGGGGACAAAGAATTTGCAGAAAAACTTGCTTCATATGGTGATGTGTATGTAAACGATGCTTTTGGCACGGCACACCGGGCACACGCAAGCACAGCAATCGTAGCACAGTTTTTTCCTAATGCCAAATGCTTTGGATATGTAATGGCGAAAGAAATTGCCAATGCAGATAAAGTGATGACAGAAGCTGCCCGGCCTTTCACTGCTATTACCGGTGGTGCAAAGGTTTCGGATAAGCTGCTGATACTAGAAAATCTGATGAATAAAGTCGATAACCTCATTATTGGTGGGGGTATGGCTTATACCTTTTTAAAAGCTATGGGCTATGAAATTGGATCATCCTTGTGTGAAGAAGATCGTTTGGAGTTGTGTAGTGAGTTGATGAAAAAAGCCAAAGAAAAAAACGTAAACTTGATTTTACCCGATGACTCTATCATTGCAGATGCGTTTTCAAACGAAGCGAACTACAAGGTGTGCGACAATAAGATGATTGAGAAAGGATGGATGGGACTGGATATTGGACCCAAAGCAATAGAAGCCTATATAAAAGTGATAGGGGAGTCGAAAACCATTTTGTGGAATGGGCCCATGGGAGTGTTTGAAATGAGCAATTATGAAAAAGGAACCAAAGCTGCAGCCATAGCCGTAGCTGCAGCTACAAAAAATGGTGCATTTTCGTTAATTGGTGGTGGCGACAGTGCTGCAGCCGTGGCCAAATTCGGGTTCGAAAATCAAGTTAGCTATGTGAGCACAGGCGGTGGAGCTTTGCTTGAGTACTTTGAAGGTAAAGAACTGCCCGGAATTAAGGCAGTCAATGAATAGTTCAGGAATTTGAAATGGAAAATTAATTCCATAAAAAAAGCCTCACCGATAAAGTGAGACTTAACTTTTTGTAACCCGTAGGACGTGTGGGTGTATAGAAATGAGCCCGTGGCTCATTTTAGCCCGCAGCGAGATTGCAGGGCCGGCATTCCCCTAAGGCTCCAAGAAAAGCTGATAATCCCAATTTATACAAAATCTTAGCGCATAAAAAAAGCCCCACCATTTGGTGAAGCTTTGATTTTGCTTTTCTTGTAGCCCGTAGGAGAATCGAACTCCTCTTTTCAGGATGAAAACCTAACGTCCTAACCGATAGACGAACGGGCCGATTAATTCTTTTTGGGAGCGCAAATGTAGGGATACTTTTTAAATGGCAAAAATATTTGTTTAAAAATTTGTGTGGGGTAACTTTGCGCCCTCATTCACTTGAAAACACATAAATTAATACAAAATGAAAATAGGAATCAATGGTTTTGGCCGAATTGGCCGCTTGGTTTTCAGGGCTGCCATCAACAACCCTCATGTAGAAATCGTAGGCATAAACGACCTTATCGAGGTTGATTATATGGCGTATATGCTTAAATATGACTCAACCCACGGCCGTTTCAACGGTACGGTTAGTGTAGAAAACGGCATGTTGGTAGTAAACGGCAAAAAAATTCGTGTTACGGCCGAAAAAGATCCGGCAAACCTAAAATGGGATGCCATTGGTGCTGAATATGTGGTTGAATCTACAGGTTTGTTTCTTACTATGGATACTGCTGCCAAGCATATTACAGCCGGTGCCAAGCGTGTTATCATGAGCGCTCCCGCCAAAGACGATACACCAACTTTTGTAATGGGTGTGAACCACCTGAAATATACTGCCGATATGACCATTGTGTCGAACGCTTCTTGTACAACAAATTGCCTTGCTCCTGTAGCCAAAGTATTGAACGATAATTTTGGTATTTTGGAAGGATTGATGACGACTGTGCATGCTGTTACAGCTACACAAAAAACAGTTGATGGTCCTTCGGCTAAAGACTGGCGCGGTGGCCGTGGTGCCTATCAAAACATCATCCCTTCATCAACCGGTGCTGCTAAAGCTGTTGGTCTAGTTATTCCTGAATTGAAAGGCAAACTTACCGGAATGAGTTTCCGTGTACCTACGCCAAACGTATCAGTTGTGGATTTGACTTGCCGCTTAGAAAAAGGTGCTTCATATGAAGAAATTAAAGCCGCAATGAAAAAAGCTTCGGAAAATGAATTGAAAGGTATTTTGGGATATACCGAAGAAGCAGTAGTTTCAAATGATTTTCTTGGTGATGCCCGCACTTCTATTTTTGATGCAGATGCTGGTATATCATTAAACAATAACTTCGTAAAAGTGGTTTCATGGTATGACAATGAGTGGGGATATTCAAATAAATTAGTTGATTTGATCTGCTTTATGGATAATGTGAAATAAATATAGCATCAACATATAGTTTTGAAACTCCGTGACGATTCACGGAGTTTTTTTATTTTCACCGATTCAAAAAATTGTCTTATGCGTTACCTAATTTGTTTCTTACTCTTTTTATCCAACCTTTTGGCTGCTATTGCTCAGCCTGCCTTTATCACCGATTCGCTTGATGCATATATCCAACGTGAAATGCAGCGTTGGCAAATTCCAGGACTTGCCATTGCTGTGGTAAAAGACGGGAAAGTGGTAGTGAGCAAAGGCTATGGTGAGCGTGTGAACGGAAAGCCAGAAAAGGTGAATGAATATACCTTATTTCAAATTGCAAGCAATAGCAAAGCGTTTACGGGCACTGCCCTTGCAATGCTTGATAGCGAAAAGCGTTTGAAATTAGACGAAAAGGTTACCACTTACTTGCCTTACTTTAAATTGAATAATCCCGCCTATACTGATATGTGCAGTGTACGTGATTTGTTATGTCATCGTATAGGTCTTCAAACTTTTCAAGGAGATTTTCTTAACTGGGGAAGCACACTTACCCGAAAACAAATAATTGAAAAGCTAGGACAAACGCCTGAAAAATTTCCTTTTCGATACACTTACGGCTATTGCAATGCAGCATATATTACCGCTGGAGAAATTATTCCAGCCATTACTGACACCTCGTGGGATGATTTTTTGAAATACCGTTTTTTCAACCCAATGGGTATGGTGCATACCAATACACGTTATTTAGAAATGGTAAATGATACAAATGCTTGTAAACCACATACGCTTGTAAAAGAACAAATACAAATAATTCCCCTTGCCAATATTGATAATATGGGGCCTAGTGCCTCTATCCAATCGTGTGTGGCCGATATGAGTAAATGGCTTTTGCTGCAATTGAATAATGGCAAGTACAATGGAAAGCAACTTATTGCAGCCGAAACAATACGCGAAACACGCAAATCGGCAATGGTGGTAAATGATAGTTGGGGAGGGCTTTTTAAAACCCGTCACTTTATCACGTATGGATTAGGTTGGCGCAGCTACGATTACGAAAATCGCAGGGTGTTCGAACATAGTGGTGGTGCCAACGGATTCGTTACCAAAACCGAATTGATTCCTGAAGAAAACTTAGGTGTAATTGTGTATACCAATACAGATGCCAATAGCTTATATGATGCCTTGTGCAAACAGGTAATTGAAGCATACTTAAATGTCCCATATCGAAACTTGAGTGCGGCATATTACAACAGTGGTGTGAATTCACGAAAGGCAGAGCAAGAAAAGCTAGCTAGATGGGATAGCCTTGCTGCCCGCAAACCCAAATTGCCTTTGAAAGTAGATGAATACACAGGCACTTTTAGTAATTCATTTTATGGTAAAGTGTGGGTGAAAAATGAAAAGGGCATTCTTAAATTATATTTCGAGAATCACTCGCAAAATGTAGGTACTATAAAGTATATCGGCAATAATGAATTTGTTTGTTATTACAGCGATCTTACATGTGGCGTAGAACCAATAAAATTTAACATAATTGGTGGCAATATCAATGGCATTACAGTAAAAGTGAATGATTTTATCGACTTCCTAAGTTATGATTTTGAAAAGATGAAAAACTAGTTGTAGTCAGTTTATTTGATTACAATTTCTTTTCCACTTTGATTACCTGTTTTCAAAAATAACAGTGCTAAAGAAAAAATTAAAATAAACACATCAACACCAAAACCTCCCAGCCAGTCGGTGTAGATTTAATCTCATTTGTAATTCAGAGTATAACAAAGGTAATCAGCATGGTTTCCCAAAGTATTACTTTCAACCCTTTAAATTGTGCACATTTAGCCATGACGGATGCATTTCTGTATCGTTATTGTCAAATACAATTAATTTGTCTATAAATAGCCCGAATAACATAAGTACGAAGACTGTCATAAATGCATCTACATACTAAGAGTCATCTGTCCGTGCTAATATTAAGAAATGAATTGCATAAATAGTAATTCTTCTCTAAGTGAATAATAGCGTGTATACGTTCCACTTTTTTCGTTTATTTGTATCAGTCTTTAGGGGTGGCTGTAAAAAGCCTGAGATAATACCCTTGGAACCTGATCAGGATAATGCCTGCGAAGGGAGAAGACGAGAAGCATAGCTTTTCGCTGCATGCAAGCCATAGGTTTGTATGCTTCCAAGTTGGTAAACAAAATTTCAGCAGCAACCCGCCCCGGTTGCTGTTTTTGTTTCACCAAAATTGTTCTTTTTTATGTTTCACAAAAAAACCTTGCTTGCAGCCGCCATTACTATTACTACAGCGGTTGCCGCACAAACTGATGCCGACACCACCCGGCAAACACAACTCGAAGAGGTGGTACTTTCAGCTATCCGGGCACGACAAAATGTGCCCGTTACACAATTTAACCTGAGCAGCACGCAGCTCAAACAACTTTATTATGGTGCAGATTTGCCCGTGGTATTGCAACGTGCACCATCCATTCACGGCTACAGTGATAACGGAACCGGGATTGGCTACAGTTTTTTCAGATTGCGGGGCTTGGATCAGTCGCGCATCAACCTTACAGTAAATGGAGTGCCGGTAAACGACCCCGAAAATCAGGGTACCTTCTTCAACAACTTTGCCGATTTGGCCAGCAGTGCCCAATCGGTACAGGTTCAGCGCGGTGTGGGCACATCAACCAACGGTGCTGCGGCATTTGGCGGGTCGGTTAATATTCAGTCGCGCAACCTAAGTGAGCAACCGGGTGCAGAAATCAACCTTGGCTTCGGCTCATTCAACTCACGCAGGCTAACCGCTGAAGTGCAAACAGGTCGCATGGGAAAATACGCTACGTATGTGCGGCTTTCAAATCTTGCAACCGATGGCTACCGCGAGAGGTCGGGCAGCGAAATCAGTTCTTATTTTATTAGTGTTGGTCGGTTTGGAAACAAGTCGTTGCTCAAATTCAATATGTGGGGTGGCGGTGCACAATCGCAGTTGGCTTACACAGGCATCGACAAAGCAACACTAAGCCAAAATCGCAGAGCCAATCCGTTTACACTAAATGAAAGCGATCGTTTCAGGCAAAACTTTTTTCAACTACAATACCAATACAGTTTAAGTCGTAAAAGTGGCATAAACGCCTCGGCTTATTATGCACGAGGTGTTGCGCCACAGTTTCAGGTATTTTTTGCTGGTAGTACATTTTTCCCTTATTCATTCTACAATATGCCAAATCCAATATTGGGAAATGATACCCTTACCCAAACAGATGCCATGGTATCATATAGGCTCGATCAGCATTTTTATGGAGGATTTGCTTCCTACTATTATCACACCCGTAAATTACAATTTGATGCAGGTGTTCATGCCAACAGTTTTTCATCCGACCATTTCATGGAAACACAATGGATGCAAAATTATCCGTCAGGAATTGCGCCCAACCAACGAGCTTATTTCAATACAGGCTTTAAACAGGAAGCATCGGCATTTGCAAAAATCAATTATTACCTCACTCCAAAGTTTAATCTCTATGCTGATTTGCAAATGCGCTATGCAGCATTTCAATACGAAGCGCAAACGTTGCAGTATGCTGCGCCACCTTTTGGTTCTGAAGATATGAGTTGGACCTTTATCAATCCCAAAGCAGGCGCACAGTACGCATTTTCTGATGTGGTAAGCATTTATGGTATGGCAGGAATTACTTCTCGTGAACCTACTAGATTTGACTATTTCCAAGATGATTATGCCACACGCGATGTGAAACAGGATGATATTAAACCAGAAATGGTAACGGATATTGAGGCAGGTGTAAAAGTGAATAGGAACAACTTGCAGCTTAATGCCAATGTGTACTATATGCTATTTGACAATGCCATCATCAACACCGGTGATATTAACGCATTTGGCTACCCCATTACCACCAATGTAAAAACTAGTACCCGTGCAGGAATAGAAGTAGATGCGATTTGGAAAGTACATCCCAAATTGCACCTGATGCTTGCCTCGGTATTTAGTAAAAATACCATAGCTGATATTACACAATATTACAGTGATAGTAATTTTGCCAGTGTAGGTATCAATTATAAAAATACGACTCCGGCACTCACACCTTCCATTATTTCCAATCAAGGCATTCGTTATATTCCTTTTAAATTTCTGTATGTTGATTTGAATGTACGCTATGTAGGCGAGCAGTTTGTGGATAATAGTGCTACTGAAGAAGCGCGCATCAATGCTTACACCCTTACCGATTTACAAATAGGATTGTCTTTGAAGCAATGGCTGGGCAAAGATGTGATGTTGCGTTTTCAGGTAAACAACTTGCTTGACGAGCAATTTGTAACTTGGGGAAATACAGCACTATTCAGTAATGTATTGCAATATGATAACAGCGGAAATACCCGAGGAACAATAACACCACTGTATTTTGCAGCACCGGGACGAAATTATTTTCTTTCGTTGCAAGTTAAATTTTGATAAAAGCCTGTAATAAAAAAGCCGACCAAGTGGTCGGCTTTTTTTGAGTTCTATTTAGCTGATGCCTTTTCAAAATCCAAATTCAGGTCTTTGATAACTCCATAACCGCCAGATACATTTTTTACACGTTCAAAGCCTTTCGATTTCAGGTATGAAGCAGCAATCATCGAACGATAGCCGCCAGCACAGTGAATGAGGTATTCTTTTTCTTTATCCAGTTTTTCGTAGTCTTTGGTCAGGTTATCGAGCGGAAAATGAAGTGCTTTTTTCAGGTGACCGTCATTCCATTCGCCCGATTTACGAACATCTATAATACTGATATCGGTATGTTTCGCATCCAGTTCAAATTCTTCGGCATCTACCGAAATCACCATATCGTAACGTTTTTCGGCATTTAGCCAGGTTTCAAAACCGCCATTTATATATCCTAGTATATTGTCGAAGCCAACTCTTGTCAGTCGTTCTATACTTTCTGCTTCTTTTCCGTTTTCAGCAACAATAAGCAATGGAGTATGTAAATCAAGTAAGGTGGCAGCCCAAATAGCATATTGTCCATTTAGGCCAAAGTTGAGCGACCCACGAATAAATCCCTGCTCAAAAACATCAGGGATGCGTGTATCAATAATCACAGCACCTGCTTTCATTTTGCTTTCAAATGGGGCAATATCCAAAGCAGTTTGCCCGGTTATTACCACGTCATCAAATGAGGCATAACCTTGCTTGTTCAATTTCGCATCTGCAAAGAAATAGGCAGGAGCAGGTTGAATACCTTCAGTAATTGTTTTGATAAATTGCTCTTTACTCATAGGCTGTAGGGCATAGTTATTTTGCTTTTGTTCGCCAATGGTGCTGAAGGTTTCTTTACCGATATTTTTTCCGCAGGCACTTCCGGCACCATGTGCAGGATATACAATTACATCATCAGGAAGGGTCATTAGTTTATTGCGCAGTGAGTCGTACATCATACCCGCAAGTTCTTCTTTGGTCATCATGCCATCCAATAAATCTGGTCGACCTACATCGCCAACAAATAAAGTGTCGCCTGTAAAAACTGCATGAGGTTTGTTGTTTGTATCAGATAACATGTAGCAACTAGATTCGGGTGTGTGGCCCGGAGTATGAAGAACTGTGAAAGAGACATCACCCAAGGCTAATTTTTCTCCATCACTTGCTATATGAACGGTATATGATGTTTGGGTGGTTGGGCCATAAATAATTTTTGCACCGGTTTGTTTTGCTAAATCAATATGTCCGCTAACAAAATCAGCATGAAAATGGGTTTCAAAAATGTATTTGATTTTTGCCCCGCGACTTTCAGCCATCGTAATGTATTGCGCATAATCACGCAGTGGGTCAATGATGGCAGCTTCGCCATTACTTTCAATATAATATGCAGCTTGAGCAAGGCAATTGGTATAAAGTTGTTGGATGTACATATCTTAAAAATTAAT
>JBIINH010000166.1:0-4916 GCA_044337585.1 Bacteroidia bacterium | reverse complement strand
ACACCGCAGAACCTACATTGGCGCTATGCCCGGACGCATTATTCAAAACCTGAAGAAAATAAAAACCGGAAACCCCGTGTTTGTATTGGATGAAATTGACAAAGTAGGTCGCGATTTTCGTGGCGACCCTTCCAGTGCTTTGCTTGAGGTGCTTGACCCGGAGCAAAACAATGCCTTTCATGATAACTATGTGGAAATTGACTACGACTTATCCAATATCCTTTTCATAGCCACAGCCAATTCGTTGGATAGCATTCAACCTGCCTTGCTCGATCGCATGGAGATTATTGAAATTACAGGCTACACCACCGAAGAGAAAATTCAAATTGCCCAAAAATACCTGATTCCAAAACAATTGGAAAACCACGGACTAAAACCCAAAGACCTGAAATTGGCCGATAGCGTGATTGAATACATGATTACACATTACACCCGCGAATCGGGTGTGCGTGGATTGGACAAACAGGTTGCTGCTGTAGTAAGGTATATTGCAAAAGAGCGGGTGATGAATGGCAAAAATACCAAACTTCAAATCACCAACGAAGTCATTTCAAAAGTATTGGGTGTGCAACGTGTGGAGCCTGAGATGTACCAAAACAATGATGAAGCAGGTGTGGTTACAGGCCTGGCATGGACATCTGTTGGTGGTGAAATTTTGTTTGTGGAAAGTCGCCTGACACGTGGCA
Source organism: Bacteroidia bacterium (assembly GCA_044337585.1). Lineage (GTDB taxonomy): Bacteria > Bacteroidota > Bacteroidia > UKL13-3 > UKL13-3 > CAYSBE01. The sequence continues at coordinate 4,230 of JBIINH010000166.1, read as the reverse complement.
ACGGCAAACTCACCCTTACCGGACAATTGGGCGATGTGATGAAAGAATCTGCCGTTACGGCCCTCACCTATTTAAAATCGCATGCTGCGGATTTACAAATTGACCCGCGTGTGTTTGACAAATGGGATGTGCACGTTCATGTGCCTGCCGGTGCTGTTCCTAAAGATGGCCCTTCGGCCGGTATTACCATGCTTACTTCGCTTGCTTCGGTGTTTACCCAACGCAAGGTGAAAAGTAATTTGGCCATGACAGGCGAAATTACCCTACGCGGAAAAGTATTGCCCATTGGTGGCGTGAAAGAAAAAATACTGGCAGCCAAACGTGCCGGCATTACCGATATCATCATGTGTGAGCAAAACCGCAAAGATGTTGCTGATATCAAAGCGCATTACCTGGAAGGATTGAACATGCATTATGTGAGCAATATGCAACAGGTGCTTGATATTGCGTTGCTAGATACCAAAGTGATGCATCCCATTGATTTGAATGCCGCACTAAAAGAAGTTGCCAAAGAAAATTAAATATGCATACCCTGCTCAAAGTACTTTTGTTGCCATTTACTGCACTGTACGCATTGGGCATTGTCTTGCGAAATTTCTTTTACCATTCAGGAATTGTTACCCGCACCTCATTCGATATTCCCATTATTTGTGTGGGAAATATTGCTGCTGGCGGCACAGGCAAAACCCCGCATATTGGTTGGTTGATTGGCAAACTGCAACATACCTACCGATTGGCTTTGCTATCGCGCGGCTACGGACGAAAAACAGTGGGTTACGTAGCAGCTTATCCAAAAATAACGGCAGCGCAATTGGGTGATGAGCCCCTGCAATTGTACCGCAAATACCATATACCCACAGTAGCCAGTGAAAGCCGCGTATTGGGTGTGCCTTCCCTGCTTGGCGATTATCCCGATACCGAATGTATTTTGATGGATGATGGCATGCAGCATTTGCCCATCAAAGCCGGGTTGTACATCATGCTTACCGAATACCACAATTTGTTTACCCGCGATTGGTTGTTGCCTTCAGGCAGGTTGCGTGAGTTTAAAAGTGGGTACAAACACGCCCAACTTATTATTGTTACCAAATGTCCTGCTGATATCACCAATGCCGATAAGCAGCGCATCATGGAAGAAATACAACCCTTGCCCCAACAGCAGGTTTTATTTAGCCACATAGCTTACCAATCTTTGCAGTTTGCAAAGGATAAAACCCCCTTGGCAATCACAGATGCCTCTTTTATTTTAGTTACGGCTATTGCCGGAACAAGTTTGCTCAAAACACACCTGCAATCGTTAGGCAAATTGGTGCGCCATTTTGAGTACCCCGACCACCATACCTTTACCGAAACCGAAGTGCGCAATTGGCTGCATGGGTTGAAACAAACCGGAGACAATACCTACCTGGTGTGTACCGAAAAAGATGTGGTGAAACTGGATGGCTTTATGCATGATCTGGCCCCTCACCTGCTGGTGGCACCCATTGACATGGCCATGAACAGGGAGGATGAACAAGCATTGCTGAATCAGGTGACCACGTTTATTGATACATTTCCTAAGGAAGAAACTTAAATATAACGTGATATAAGCTTCCCCAATATAGTCCAATTTCAAAGTAAAAAAATCAATACTAGCTTCAAGCTAAAACAATAAACCCGATAATTGAGTCTTATATTCGAAAAACCAAAAAACACAATCCAAAATGAACAATACAATAAAAAATGCAATGCTTAGGCTACAAACAATCACGTGCAAAGTGGTATTTTTTACTGCACTTGCTTTGCCAACCATTACGTCTAATGCTCAAAACCCTGAGCTGTTTGAAGACAAAGTATTAATCGATAATATTTCGGCACCATGGGGGTTTACTTTTATCAATAGCGATGAAGTATTGTTCACCGAAAAAAGAGGTAAAGTATTCAGGTATATCATTTCTAAAGACTCACTTATTGAAATAACAGGGGTTCCAACAATTGCACAAATAGGTCAAGGTGGATTATTAGATATCGCCCTACACCCAAATTTCAGTACCAATAATTTTGTATACTTAACATATGCTGTTAACGCAACCGGTGGCTCTACAACAGTATTGGGCAGAGGACAGCTTGTAAACAATCAAATACAAGGCTTTGAAGAATTATTTAGGGCTTTACCTGTAGTAAATTCAAGTGTGCATTTTGGAAGCCGCATTATTTTTGATCAAAACAATTTGCTTTACATGTCTATTGGCGACCGTGGCATGCAGGATAGCGCGCAAACCAAAAGCAACCATTTTGGCAAAGTGCTTAGGTTTAATGATGACGGAACCATACCTGCCAGCAATCCACTTGTTGGTGTTGTTGGAGCAAGACCTGAAATATTTTGCTGGGGCAATCGAAACATACAAGGCATGGCGATGAATCCAGCAACAGGTGAAATATATGCGCATGAGCATGGCCCAAGAGGTGGTGATGAACTGAATTTAATCAAAGCCAATACCAATTATGGCTGGCCTGCAGTAACTTTTGGTATCAATTATAATGGAACACCAATTACACCTGATACCACCCTGCCAGGCATGGTATTGCCATTGACTTACTGGGTGCCATCAATTGCTCCAAGCGGAATGACTTTTATTAAAAACGGACAGCCAAATAATGAAGCTGATATTCTTATTGGTGCTTTGGCTGGCACACATATTCATTGGTTGAAGATGAAAGATGATAAAAGGGTTTCGTCAACAAGAAGCATGAATGGATATGCCCGTTTTCGTGATATAAGACAAGCGCCCGATGGTAAAATTTATGCCATGACCGAGACCCCAAACCGATTTGTATTGCTACGTGCCAATGTTCCGATATTAACATCCGTAACAAACGAAAGTGAGTCACTAATTGCACCGAACGAAATTTTCCCAAATCCTACAGATGGGAAACTTAACCTCGTGGTTTATTTAGCGAATACGGAAGTGGTAAACGTAACTATTTTGAATGCCAACGGAGCCACTGTAAAGGAATTAACCTTTCAGCCTTCTTCATCAGGCAAAAACTCATTGGCAATTGATGCCACAGAGTTGCCTAAAGGTGTTTACTTTTTAGAAGTTGAAAATGATGGCATAAAACAGGTTACAAAATGGGTGAAAATGTAGTACGTTAACACTGTACTAGTTTGGGTGACATCTAATTTAGAAATGGATGTAATTTAAATTCGGTGTTTGTAGGATATTTTTATTTGAACCCATAACGATATGCCTTTAAAAAATGTAAACTTGTATCAACAATAAACAGTTAACGCTATGCAACAAACTGCCGCTATCCAATTATTTCTGCCATTGGCTTTAGCAATAATCATGCTTGGACTAGGCTTATCGCTTACACTAACCGATTTTAAGCGCATATCTAAATATCCCAAAGCCATTGTAATAGCCCTGCTATGCCAAATGATACTGTTACCCGCTTTGTGTTTGGGTATTGCTGCACTAAGCGGAATAAGTGCCGAGTTGTGCGTTGGGCTAATGTTATTAGCAGCTTCGCCTGGCGGCCCCACGGCCAATTTATACAGCCATTTATCCAATGGCGATGTTGCACTAAATATTACCCTTACCGCATTAAATAGTGTGTTGGCATTGTTTACTCTTCCTTTTATTGTAAATGTATCTATGGAAATATTTATGGGCGCTGGCCAGTATATTCCAATGCCATTTAATAAAGTTGTGGAGGTATTTGGTATTGTACTCATACCCGTATCAATTGGGATGCTTATTAAGGCATATGTGCCCACTTTTGCGCTACGAATGGATAAGCCAGTACGTATTATCTCAGCACTGTTATTAGTAATTATTATTGCATCTGTTACCATTCGCGAAAAACAGGTATTGGTTGATTATTTTGGACAATTGGGTTTGCCCGTATTGTTGTTTAATATCGGTAGTATGCTTACCGGCTATTTTGTGCCACAGCTTTTTGGTATAGGCCGCAAACAGGCAATTTCGATAGGCATGGAAATAGGCATACACAATGGAACATTGGCTATTTTTATTGCCCTCAATGTATTGGGTAATTCGGTGATGAGTGTGCCACCTGCGCTTTATAGTTTGCTCATGTTTTTTACTGCAGCTGCATTTGGTTTTTGGGTAAAACGAAAGGTATAATTCATTTTGAATTATAACCGTATTAGCGCCAAACATGTTCCTTGCTAACGCAAATGATTACCTTATACCTGTAATATTTCCTTCGCAACCTGCAATATTG
>JBIINH010000034.1:0-16661 GCA_044337585.1 Bacteroidia bacterium | reverse complement strand
CACAAATAAAGGTTGATCAATTCACCTTAGACATGCTAGCCAAAGATGGACTTACCTTAGAAAGTATATTGACTAATGGAAAAGAGCAATGGCTCAAACCTACCGCTAATTTGAGTACAGGTGGTACCGCAACGGATGTAACTGATTTGGTACATCCCGATAATATTTTTATGTGTGAACGCATTGCCCGCATTATTGGATTAGATATTTGTGGCATTGACATCATGGCGGAATCATTAAGCGAGCCCGTTGCAAAAATTGGTGGTGCCATACTTGAAGTAAATGCCGCACCCGGTTTCCGCATGCATATTGATCCCGCTGAAGGATTGCCTCGAAATGTTGCCGAACCAGTTATTGATATGCTTTACCCACCGGGAAGCTCAGCACGTATTCCAATCATTGCAGTTACAGGCACGAATGGCAAAACAACCACAACTCGTTTAATGGCACATATCATGAAAACCGTAGGCCATAAAGTTGGTTTCACTACAACAGATGGTGTATACATTCAAAACCAACTGATGATGCGTGGTGATTGCACAGGACCTGTGAGTACTGAGTTTGTGCTCAAAGATCCAACCGTTGATTTTGCAGTATTGGAATGTGCTCGAGGAGGCATTTTGCGTGCCGGACTTGGCTTTCATAATTGTGATATTGCTATAGTAACCAATGTGGCCGAAGATCACCTCGGATTACAAGATATAGATACCATTGAACAACTAGCGCGTGTAAAAGGTGTGGTACCAGAAAGTGTTTTGCCTAGTGGATATGCCATACTTAATGCAGATAATAAATGGTCGGCTGGTATGGCCAAAGACCTTAAGTGCAAAGTTGCATATTTTAGCATGAATGAAAACAACCCACTCATAAAAAAGCACATGAGTAAAGGTGGACTCGCTGCTATTTTTGAAAATGGGTATGTGACCATATGTAAAGGCACGTGGAAAATTAGGGTAGAAAAAGCGGTAAATATTCCGCTTACATATGGAGGAAGAGCTACCTATAATATCGGAAATATTTTGCCAACCCTTTTGGCGGCATTTATACAAGAGATAAAAATTGACGACCTCCGAGTTGCATTACAAACATTCATACCTGGCCCAACACAAACGCCTGGCCGAATGAATATTTTCCGCTTCAAAAACTTTGAAGTTATGATTGACTATGCCCACAACACAGCAGGATTTGAAGCCATTGCAGATTTACTCGGCAAGATTGATGCAAGCCACGTGGGTGTAATTGCCGGAGTTGGCGACAGGCGCGATGAGGATACGATTGCACTTGGCTCACAAGCTGCAAAAATGTTTGATGAGATAGTTATTCGACAAGATAAAAATCTTCGAGGGCGCACAGAAGAAGAAATCATTGAATTGATTACACGAGGAATAAAACAAGTAGACCCAAATAAAAAAATAACCACGTTCAAACGTGAACCAGATGCAATATCATATGCCATTACAAATGCCCGAAAAGGAACTTTTCTTACCATTTGTAGCGATGTAGTGCCTGATGCACTCGACCAAATCATGAAACTTAAAGAACAAGAAGATTTGGGTGAAATTGAATTGGGTGCTGAATCGGAAAGGGAGAAGTCCAATTAAGTATGATTTGAATAATATTTATAGAATAATCTGATGCGATTAAATAAATTTATTAGCGAAAGTGGTATATGCTCCCGTAGAGAGGCTGATAGGTATATTGAAAATGGACATGTTTTTTTGAATGGCCGCAGAGCAAGTATCGGTGACCTAGTCAATGCGGGTGATCGCGTAAGGGTAAATGGAATGGATTTGGAACCCAGAGAAAAAGAAGACACTATTTTTATCGCACTCAATAAGCCACCAGGTATTACCTCTACAACAGAGGAAGGTGTTAAGGAAAATATCATCCGTTTTGTAAATTACAGCAAGCGCATTTTCCCTATTGGCCGATTAGATAAAGATTCACAAGGGCTAATTCTTCTTACAAATGATGGTGATATGGTGAACAAAATATTAAGAGCCGGAAACAACCATGAAAAAGAATATGTAGTGACGGTAAATAAACCCCTAACGCCCGAAGTAATTCAAGGAATGATTAACGGTGTGCCCATGTTGGGGGTAATGACAAAAAAATGTAAAATTATTCAAGAAGCCCCTGCAATATTTCGCATCACGCTCATACAAGGTCTAAATCGACAGATTAGAAGAATGTGTGAACATTTTGGATATGATGTAATCAAGCTTGAGCGGGTGCGTGTCATGAATATTCAACTAAAAGGACTACCACTTGGAGATTGGCGAGACCTAACACCAGAAGAATTAAAAACAGTTTATAGCCTTGCAGCAGAATCGACTTCAGAAAATAAAAAAAAGACTACTGTAAATAAGCCTAAATCAAAAACGAGTTCGAATAAACCAACCGCCAAACCCATTTCAAAACATCATGGTGGCAACAAAACCAAACCCAAAAGAAGTGGCGGAGGAAGAAGAAAAGGCCGCTAATACCAATCTGCTTTAATTAAACCCTTCTTTGTATGCCAATATTATTACTTAAGAAGTAATATAGCTAGTGAAGAATTATCTTTTCATTTCTTATTGCCAATTGATTAGCTTACCTTTACCGCTTGAATGTTTGTGCCTACACGTTTAAAATTGGTATGTATATTTATTCAAAAATCAATTAAAAAATTAAAATAAGTATGGGTAAATCACAAGAAACATTCAGTAAAAAAGAAAGAGAAAAGAAAAAACTAAGAAAGAGACAAGACAAAGATCTAAAGCGCGAAGAGCGCAAAGCCAATTCGGATAAAGGCAAGCCACTAGAAGAAATGATGGCCTATATTGATGAAAACGGAAATATCTCTGATACGCCTCCGGATCCAAAAAAGAAAAAAATATTTTTAGCTGAAGACATTCAGTATTCTGTTGCAAAGCAAGCTCCAAGAGATGCTGCTGATAACTTGCACAAAGGAAAAATTACCCATTTTAATCATGATAAAGGTTATGGATTTATTAAAGATAGTGAGAATGGTGAAAGTGTATTCGTGCACATCAATAGCATAGAAGGTGCCGTACAAGAAAATGTTTTGGTAGTGTTTGAAATAGAAAAAACACCAAGGGGATTGAGTGCAGTAAATGTAAAAATCGCACCTCCTGCCGCTCCAATTGCTCCTGCTGCTCCAACTGTTGAGCATTCTGTAGATACTACAGAAGAATAAACTGCTTTATTAAATCTTATTATTATTTATCGGGCACGGTGTAAATCCAGGTTTCTGGATTTATGCTGACCTGTGACATCCGAACCATTTTTAATGCTTCACGTTTGTCGTCAGTTGACAATATACAAACACGCATCACATCCTGTCTTAAGGTGAATTTCTGCAATACAACATTGTATCCTTTTTTACGCAGCATATCAGCATACTTTTGTGCATAATCAAAATTATGGAATGATGCAACAATGACATTGTATTTATGCTGAGGCAATTGAAAATCTTTGCCAAGCATATCCAAAGAATCTTGCTTGGTTATTTGTTTTGTTTTGGTAGTAGAAGGTGCTGCTACAACTTTAGTTGGGTCCACAATTGGGGCAATTGCCACATATGTTGTGGTATCCTTTGGAGTTACCGGTAAGGCTGCAAGTTGCTTTTTTATCTCTTCAACTTCATTTTTCAACTCTTGGTTTTCAACCGCTACTTCATCTAATTTTTTGTTCAATACATTCACACTATCTGCACAAGTTGTTTTAAATTCAGCCAACATATCTTGTGGTCTCTGTTCCTCATTCTGCTTCTTCTGTTTTTCGCTTTTTGGTGGTCTCATAATCCAATCCACCGACTCTCTATCTTTTCCTTTTCCAACTTTGTAGGTCATACCAGCCGAAAATGTGAGGTAGTTATCATAATCTGTGGAATTGAATCCAATAAGATCAATAAATGGTGATTGCGAGCCGGTAAAGATTGCGGAAAAGTGTAAGTCGAAACTTTTGGTTAAGTAAATTTTATTGGCAAGGCCCACATTGTAGACATAAAAATTAAAATTATCTAATTCTACCGGAAAACTAAAGTAGCGTTCTGTTTTTAAATTGGCCAACATTCTGCCCATTCCAAAACCAAATACGGGTTATACTTGTGATCGAAAGGTTTTATTCTAAATAATTGTGTGATATTAATATTCAGATTTGCATTAGCTGAGTAATATTCATTTGAGAAATAGATATAGTTTTTAGGATCACGTGAACTTATCACTGGAGCAGCTGGTGCACTGGGATTTGAGCCTGTCAATTTACCTGAATTTAGCATGACTTGTGCAGAAAATATGTGAGAAAAACTGTATCGAACCCCCAATCCTATGTCATACGAGAAATCGCCCGGAATACTCATCAATGGTAACGTTGCACCTGCACCAAGGTCGATACTAAACTTCTTTAGTTTTGTTGTGGTTTGTTGGGCAAATGCATTATAGGTAAGCGACAATAAAACAATAGCAAAAGCTGAGAGTTTGCTTAGCATGATTACAAATGTTTTATTCATTGTTTTGATACGTTAGTTTCGGGCTAATATCAGCCTGCGCAAATATATCGGGTTATTTTTACGCGTATTATAGGACAACTTTATGTGTCCATTTTGAAAGACAAGAAAATCAGAATAAGCTTTTTCCTAAATAGAAGTCGAGAACCTTTCTTCTAAAAACAAACTCGTATTTGGCTTGCAAAAATGTTGTTTCTGCTTGCAGGTAAGTGTTTTTTGTAGATAGGTATTCGTTTATGCTTAATGCCCCTAAATTATACTGTTGCTCTGCCAATAAATAGGATTCCTTACTTGCATCATAACTCAATACAGATGCTTCATACCTTTTCCATGACGAGTTAAAATCTACGTATGCTTGTGATACATTTCGCATCACATCTTGTTTGAGTTGTTCTTTATTAAGCTCAGCCGACATGCGGTTGATTTTACTTTTTTGAACATTGGTATTTACCTGCCAACCATTGAATATGGGTACCGCAAGTGTAAGCCCGTAATTGCGCCCAAAGTTCTGTTCAAATTGAGTGTTGAATGGCACTACCTCGCTAGTTGTATATCGCTGGACACTAGAAAAAACCGGGTTTCCATTAATATCAACTCCAATTGGAAATGGAACAGATACAGGTGAGCCTACACCTCGTTGGTTTTGTGTTGTGTAAAAAGAATTAAGTCCAGCGTTAAACGATAATCTAGGGCTACGAGCACCTAGGGCTACAAATTTGCTTATATCTGCACTTCGCTCTCTTTGTTGCACAGCCTTTAGCTCAGGGCTTGTCGAAATATAAACTTCATAAACATCTTTTACCGTGCGAACTTCTCGCTCAATTGTGGTTACATCGAATTCCGGTTTTTTTACCTTGTTCATAGTATCAGGAATGATGTTTATGCTTTGCCACAAGGTAAGATACGATTGCGTGAGTTGGGCTTCAGCGGTTACCGTTTGCAACTCCTCATTAGCTAGTTGAGCTCGTAATTGCAATACACGTGTTTTATTTATTCCGCCTAATTCATACATTTTTTCTTGACGTATCAATTGCGACTTGGTGGCTTCTGTTTGCAACTTTCTACTTTGGGTTATTTCTTCATTCATTAATACCTGCATGAAGGCATTACACACCTGCAAGGCAATATTGTTTTTGGTTGTTTGTTCATCATATTGTGCTGCTTTTAGATTCGACTCTTGCAACCTAACCGAGTTGGTTTGTTGAAACCCATTAAAAACATTCATTGACGCATTTAGCCCAAATGAATTATTGCGAAAGGTAGCATCGCGTGTAGTTGTATTTGTAATTGGATTAATTGCAAATCCTATATTCCAAATATTGGTCGCTTGTCCGTTAACGTTTGGCAACAGGCCTAATTTGCTCTGCTTTAAATCGGCATTACTAGACTGAACGTTTAAATTTCTCTGCTTTAGGGTGATATTATTTCCAAGCGCGCTTTGAACACACTCTTCTAAGCTCCAATAGCGTTGTGCATAGGATTGTGAGTATCCAAATGTCAATGCAAGTAATATTGTGTAAAAAGCTTTATTCAATGTTATAGATTTGAAGCGCAAAGCAAGCAAAAATAATGTTTCGCCATACAATACCACATCTTATTCGTTGGATTTATCCTAATTTATTATGGTCGGTTCAAAATGCCGGGCAAAAGGTGTTCCTTACCTTCGATGATGGACCACACCCAGAGATTACCTTACAAGTGTTGGCGCTTTTGAATGCATACCGTGCCAAAGCCACTTTTTTTTGTGTTGGGGAAAATGTTCACAAATATCCATTTGTGATTAATGACATTAAAAAAAATGGCCACGCATTAGGCAATCATTCCTATCATCACTTAAATGGTTGGAAAGCTGATGACACCAATTACATAAATGACGTAGCTAAATGTGCCGAAGTCATTCCAAGTAACTTGTTTCGCCCTCCATACGGTCGCATCCGATTTAGCCAGATTCGCAAACTTAAAAGTCATTTTCGAATTGTGATGTGGAGCATCTTAGCCCGCGATTATGACAAAACTCTTGATATAGAAAAAGCTACTGAGATATGTTGTAAAGAAATGAAACCTGGCAGCATAATCGTTTTACATGACAGCGAAAAATCAGTGGCCCAAATGATTCCTATATTAACAGCACTTCTTGAACAAGGCACTTCAAATGGGTATGTGTTTGCAACACTTAATGAGGCATGATGATTTTGTTTTATATATCGCTTTTTGTATGTATTTGTTACCTCTTGTTGCAATTGCTTATTATCATCGGGCTACAAAAAAATAATCCACCAAAAAGATTGCCCCAAAATTTACCAAACGTAAGTGTTTTGGTTGCGGCTCGAAACGAGGGCCACCAGATTTTAGCCTGCCTGCAAACCCTTTCAGCCCTTGATTATCCTATAGAAAAAACACAAATTCTAATTGGCAATGATGCATCAGACGATCATACAGAACAAGTGGTAGTTGATTTTATTGCAGGAAAAACTCAGTTTGAATGCATAAATATTACAAGCAACATTGGTAAAGCAAAAGGCAAGGCCAACGTATTGGCACAATTGGCGCACAAAGCCACAGGTGATGTTTTTTTTATAACCGATGCAGACATTCAGGTAAAACCATCATGGATTAAAGGGCTGCTGAAATACGTTGATAATAATCATGTGATGGTTTCTGGATTTACAGTTGTACGGGGAGGCTCTTTTTTTGCACGTATGCAACAAGTTGATTGGCTTTATTTCATGGGAATTTTACAAGCACTACATCGCATTGGCTTTGAAGCTACCGCTGTTGGCAACAATATGCTAATTACCAAAAAAGCATACTTTGAAACAGGTGGATATGAGCATATCGATTTTTCAATAACGGAAGACTATAAACTCTATAAAGAAATTAAAAAAAGAGGATACCAATCCTATAATGTGTTGGATAGCGAAAGTATCAATACCTCCAATCCATTAAATAACTTAGACACACTGCTACATCAGCGTAAACGGTGGATAACAGGGGCTCTCGAGCTACCGGTTTATTGGTGGTTTGTTTTTATTGTGTTTGGGTTATTTGTTGTTTGTGGTGGTGTGGTATTAATAATCAGCCCTTGGCTCGGTTTAGGCCTGCTGCTATTGAAGTTTATACTTCAATTTATCACCATATCTCAATTGGCAAAAAAGTGTAATATATCTTTGACCTTATTTCGGCAAATTGCTTACGAATTTTATTTGCATTTCGTAACCCTTTGCAGTGGCCTTTATTTCATTCTACCTATTCGTATCAAATGGAAAAACCGACAATACCAAACATGATTCTAACCGACACACACACCCATCTTTATTCGGCAGAATTTGAAACAGATTGTGACGCAATGATAAAACGCTGTATTGATGCAGGAGTTAGTCGATTGTTTCTTCCCAATATTGATGTACAATCCATACAACCAATGCTGAACTTGGTATGGCAATATCCTGAAAACATGTTTCCCATGATGGGCTTACACCCCTGCTCTGTTGATGAGCACGTTGAAGCGCATTTATTTCAGATTCAGAAGTGGTTTAAAAAACGAAAGTTTTATGCTGTTGGCGAAATTGGCTTGGATTATTATTGGTCTCTTGACTTTAAAGATCAACAAATACTGGCTTTTAAAAAACAGATTCAATGGGCCATTCAGCAGGATTTACCAATTGTTATTCATTCGCGCAACTCAACCCCCGATTGTATTGCCATATTGGAAGAAATGAAACACCCTAAGTTGCGTGGCATTTTTCATTGCTTCAGCGGCAATGCCGAAGAAGCCACAAAAATTGTGAATTTAGGTTTTTATTTGGGTATTGGTGGCGTTCTAACTTACAAAAATTCAGGACTTGATGTGGCTATTGCTGATATTTCACTTAAACATATTGTACTTGAAACTGACTCGCCTTACCTGGCACCGGCACCGCACCGCGGCAAGCGAAATGAAAGCGCATATCTAATTATGATTGCTGATAAACTAGCCAAAATAAAAAGTATTTCCCTATCAGAGGTTGCCGAAATTACAACCCGAAATAGCTATTCTATTTTTGGGGTCTAAGTTTATTTGTTTTATTACTTGTATCTACAACTATTTATTTGATACATTCGTGAATCAAATAAATGATCATATGAAAAAAGCATTTACATTATTATTTGTAATAAGCGCATTGTTGGTATCTTATGTAGCCTATACCAATCAAGGTAATCCACCGGCAGCTAGAACAAACGCTCCGGGAGAGGGCAATTGTACCGGATGCCATTCAGGCTCGCTCATAACATCAGGAACTGTTTGGAGCAATGCTACCTTGACTACATCTACTTCCTTAGGTTCATTACAACCCAACACTTCTTATACAATGAACCTTACCTTTGCCGACCCAAGCAGTTCTAAATATGGATTTCAATTGGTGGCACTTCCAAGCGGTGCAGGTGCAAGTACCGCCAGCATAGGAAGCTTAACCTCAGGAACAGGAAGCCAAACCCAATCATCAGGCGGAAGATCTTATCTAAATCAAACCTCTACAGGAACATCTGTGATAAACAATACCAAAACTTGGACTTTCACCTATACTACCCCAACATCATTTAATGGTAACATTGTATTTCATACAGTTTTAAATGCAACAAATTCAAATAACAGCAGTAGTGACGATGATGTTTATTACAAGGCTTTTTCCGCTACGGTGCTTCCGGTTTCGTGGTACAAATTGGTTGCCGAACGTGAAACTGAAAACACTGTCATCATCAATTGGACAACAGCACAAGAAATTAATAATGACTATTTTGTAGTGGAACGCAGTGCAGACATGAAATTGTGGGAAGATGCCGGAACAGTAAAAGGATCTGGCAATACTACAAATGTGCAAAAATATACTTACCATGATTTGACATCCTCATTGTCATTTATCTACTACCGCATCCGTCAAGTTGATTTTGATGGAACAACATCTTTATCTCCTATGCTTTCAGTGCCTGCTTCTGCAATAGACAAGAATGCAAAACCGGTTATCATTTCCAAAAACCATGAAATTACAATTGCAACAAGTAATACAAGCGATTTGGTTTATATCAAAATTATTCACCTTAATGGACAGGTTGCACTTGAAAAATCAATTATGCCAAATGAACCGATTTTTCTTTCTCAATTGCCTAGTGGCTCATACATAATTGTAGCAGAGGCAAGAGGACAACAAGCTGTAAAGAAATTTTTCATTCCATAAAAACGTAATAAATTGTATCCATTTTAATTCCTTTTTCATCTCGAGAAAGGCATTAATTGTTTTTTTTGCATATTGCCAAAAATTCAACCTCATGGATAATACAAATTTTCCTTCTTTGCACTATTGTCTTCGCAACGCAGCAACAAATATCAAAACCGAAAATGATATTTACCTTTTAGAGAAAAAGAAAGACCAGCCTTACAAAGGCCTTACCTACCGTGAAGTGCTTGACCATGCCAATGCTATTTCGGCTTATCTGTTGGATAAAGGCTTGGCTCATCAATCTAATATAGCTCTGATTATTGAAAATTGCCCCGAGTACATCATGTTTGACCAGGGATTGATGCAGCTTGGCATTGTGAATGTTTCTATTTACCCAACCCTTTCCGAATCGGATGTGGAATATATTATTAATGATTCGGGCTCAGAAGTCATCTTGGTTGGTACGCCATTTTTATTGAAAAAAATTCAGAAAATAAGGGCCAATTGCCCTACGCTGAAAGAAGTAGTAATTGCATTTGAAACCACACAAAAACCGGAAGGTGTAACCACTTGGGACGAAATGATAGCTGCAGGAAAATCGTTGTATGTGCAAAACAAAGCAGCTGTGGAAAAACGTCTTGAATCAGTAAACCGCGAAGACATTGCCTGCCTGCTCTACACATCAGGTACTACAGGTAAACCGAAAGGCGCCATGCTTACACACAATAACTTCATCACCAATGTTGAAATGGCTATCCACCTGGTACCGATAGTAAATAAAAACTACCGTTTCTTATCCTTTCTGCCGCTATGCCACGTGTATGAACGAACTGCTACCTATTACCTTAGCACCTTAGTTGGTGCACAAGTAGCTTTTGCACAAAGCCTTGAAGCACTATCAAGCAATATTATTGAGGCCACACCAACAGCCATACTTACTGTACCACGCCTGTTGGAAAGAATTGAAGAACGCGTGCGCAAAAACGTAACCCAAAAAGGCGGATTCAGCTTGAAGATTTTCAACTGGTCGTTTAACCTGGGCGAACAACGCAGGTTGCTGAAAGAGGCCGGCAAAACTCCTGGACCACTGCTTGCCTTGCAACTTAAGGTTGCCGAAAAACTGGTATTTTCCAAAATAAAAGCAAGGCTGGGTGGCAATATGGAAATCATGATTTCGGGCGGGGGTGCCATGCCCAAACATGTAGGCGAATTTTTTGCCAATATGGGCGTGCGGGTATGCGAAGGCTATGGCCTTACCGAAACTTCTCCTTTGGTAACCGTAAACGAAGCACACCGTCAGGTATTTGGTGCCGTTGGTCGTGTGGGCAAAAGCTGCGAAGTGGCCATACAAAATCCCGAAACCAAAGAAATTTATACAATTCAAACTTACAATAGCTTTCAGCCCGACTTTGAATCGCCCGAAGGAGAAATATTGGTGCGTGGTGAAAATGTGATGAAAGGCTACTGGAACCTTCCTAAAGAAACAGCTGAAACAATAGATAGCGAAGGTTGGCTGCACACAGGAGATGTAGGCAAATTTTACAAAGGCTATCTCAAAATAACCGACCGCATCAAAAACATCATTGTAAATTCATTTGGCAAAAATGTGTACCCTACGCCTATCGAAAATACGTACTTGAAATCAACCCGTATTGAACAGATTTTTCTGATTGGTGATAACCAAGAATACCTCACGGCTATTATTGTTCCGTCAAAAGAAGAGCTGAAAGAGTCATTCAATTTTAGCGAAGAATGGTTTAATGACGCAGACGAATTTGTAACAGACGAAAAGGTAATTAAATGGGTAGATGAGCACATGGATAAATTTGCCAAAGAGCTGGGCAAGTTTGAACGCGTGAAACACTTTATTTTAAAACGCAGGCCATTTAGCTTGGAAGCCGGTGAAATGACCCCTACGCAAAAAATTAAACGCAAAGTGGTGGAACAAAAATTTGGCAAAGAAATCAAAGCTATGTACCAGAATATTGTGGATTAAACCGAAAAGGTCTGTTTGCAAATTTTTATGTTAAAAAAGCCTTTAAAATTATTGTAAATCCATTTACCCAAATCCCCTACTTTCGCTCACATGAGCGATCGCAAAAAACTTTTTTTATTAGACGGCATGGCATTGGTGTATCGCGCCTATTTTGCCTTTAGCCAAAACCCACGCATTACTTCTTACGGCCTCAATACCTCGGCTGTGTTTGGCTACACCAATACGCTGCTGGATGTGCTGAAAAAGGAAAAACCCACGCATATTGGCGTATCGTTTGATACGGCTGCTCCTACTGCTCGCCACGAAGAATACGAGTTATACAAAGCTCACCGACAAGAACAACCGGAAGACATCACCAAATCACTTCCATTTATCATGCGTGTTACCGAAGCCCTGCGTATTCCAATCCTAACACTTGATGGTTACGAAGCGGACGATATCATCGGCACCCTGGCTAAAAAAGCCGAAAAAGAAAACTTTGATGTGTACATGATGACGCCCGATAAAGATTTTGCGCAACTGGTGAGTGAGCATATTTTTATTTACAAGCCGGCCCGCATGGGCAATGATTACGAAATATTGGGTGTGCCCGAAGTGCTGAAGAAATGGGATATACAACGCGTAGACCAAGTGATTGATATTTTAGGAATGTGGGGCGATGCGGTAGATAATATTCCCGGCATACCGGGCATAGGCGAAAAAACTGCAAAAACATTGGTGCAAAAATATGGCGGCATGGAAGGCCTTTACGAACACCTGCACGAACTGAAAGGCAAGCAAAAGGAAAATGTAGAAAACAACCGCGAACAGGCCTTTTTAAGCAAACGCCTTGCCACCATTGATCTCAATGTGCCTATTGAACTCGAAGAGAATAAGCTGATACTTGACCCACCTGATAAGGAAGCCTGTGAAAAACTGTTTGCTGAATTGGAATTTCGCACACTGGCCAAACGACTTTTTGGAAATGATACCGAGTCTTCTGTGATTCAATCATCCATTGCCGGGTCAACGGGTGCTTTTGATTTGTTTAACCAGGGGCCATCAGCTGTGCCAACCGAAAATACCGAAGCCGAAGTTCCCGCTACACCATTGAACACCATTCACAATACGGCACATACCTATCACTTAATTGAAACCACTGAAGCACAAACTGAAGTGCTACACTCATTGATGCAACAAACTGAAGTGTGTTTTGATACCGAAACCACTTCACTGGATGAACTGTCTGCCGAAGTAGTTGGCCTCTCTTTTGCAATAAAACCTCATGAAGCCTACTACGTGCCCGTGCCGGCCGAAAAAGAAAAAGCACTGGAAGTAATGGAACGTTTTCGTCCATTTTTTGAAAGTGAACACATTATCAAAATTGGACAAAACATAAAGTATGATTTGCATATCCTGAAAAATTACGGAATAAGCCTGAAGGGAAAAGGATTTGATACCATGCTGGCGCACTATATTATTGATGCAGACATGCGTCATGGCATGGATTTTCTATCGGCCAACTACCTGCAATATGAGCCTGTTTCCATCGAAACACTGATTGGCAAAAAAGGAAAAAACCAACTGAACATGCGCCATGTTGAGCTGGAAAAAATCAAAGAATATGCTGCCGAAGATGCGGATATCACACTGCAACTGAAACAGCTTTTTGCCCCCATGCTTAACAAAGCAAATGGCGAAAAATTATTCAACGAACTTGAAATGCCCTTGGTAGAAGTGCTTTGCAACATGGAGCGCGAAGGGGTGCGCATCAACTCCGATTTTCTGAATGATTATTCTGTTGAACTGACTAAGGAAATAACCGAACTGGAAAAACGCATTTACGAATTATCGGGACTTACGTTCAATATTGCATCGCCTAAGCAACTGGGCGAAGTATTGTTTGACCACCTGAAGCTAGACCCCAAAGCGAAAAAAACAAAAACAGGCCAGTACCAAACAGGCGAAGATGTACTGCAAAAATTAAGCGAACACGAGATTGTACGTTATATCCTTGAAATTCGTCAGTTGCAAAAACTGCGCTCAACGTATGTTGATGCACTGCCCGAACTGGTAAACAAAAAAACCGGTCGCGTACACACCTCCTTCAATCAGGCGGTAGCAGCCACCGGAAGGCTTAGCTCCACTGCCCCCAATTTACAGAATATTCCCATCCGCACGGATAAGGGAAAAGAAATACGCAAGGCCTTCATTGCCCGCAACAATGATTTTGTATTATTAAGTGCCGACTACTCGCAGATTGAATTGCGCATTATTGCTTCCATTGCAGAAGAAGAGAATATGATTGAAGCTTTTCGCCATGGATTAGATATTCACGCGGCTACGGCAGCAAAAGTGTACGGTATTCCGCTGGAAGAAGTAACACCCGCACAACGCAGAAATGCCAAGGCTGTAAACTTTGGTATCATTTACGGACAAACACCTTTCGGGCTTTCGCAAAGTCTGGGCATTGCCCGCAGCGAAGCCGGTGCCATTATTGATGCCTATTTTATGCAGTATCCCAAAATCAAGCAATACATGGATGATACCATCAACTTTGCCCGCGAACACGGCTATGTGCAAACCCTCATGGGACGCAGGCGCTACCTGCGCGATATCAACTCCAAAAACTTTACCGTGCGTGGCTTTGCTGAGCGAAATGCCATCAACGCACCCATACAAGGCAGCGCAGCCGACATGATTAAAATGGCCATGATCAGTATTCACCACAAGCTAAAGCAATCTACCGACAGCATTAAGCATTCAAAAATGATTTTGCAGGTGCATGACGAATTGCTGTTTGATGTGCACCGCAGCGAAATTGATTTGATGAAAACACTGGTGAAAACTGAAATGGAAAAAGCCATGTCGCTTAAAACTCCGGTAATTGCAGAAGTGGGTGTAGGTGAAAACTGGCTGGAAGCGCATTAGAAAGAAGCGAGAAAACGAGTCGCGAGACGCGAGACTGATAGACGCGAGACGCGAGACTGATTGAAGATAGAAGATGGTGGCAGGTATGTCTGGAGATCACGCCTTTGGCGTGACAAGTGTTAAATTTTAAATGTTGAATTGTGCGGTTGTGCCCTTCAGGGTAAGGGCGTGGGTGGGGAAGTTCGGAGTTGATATTTTCTTTTAAGCTATCTGAAAGCCTCTTCAGTTATAGGCATACTCCGCCTTGTAAGTCGATTTGCCTTTGGCGTTAATTTTGTTGTGCTGCACAAGCAGGTTTTTATCGTTGTAGGCATATTCGTTTACATAACCCTTCTTCAACTCTTTTCCCCATTTGTAAGTCATTTTTACCAATTTCTTTTCGCTATTGTACACGTAGATTATTGAACTGGTAACTTCTCCTTTTTTATTATAAGATGCCAATTCTTTTACCAATCCGTTTTTATCCGCGCGCGTCACCCTTTTGGTTTCTTTGCCTTTTTTAAAATAAATATCCGTTTCGGTAAAACTGCTGTCGGATTCGTAAATTCTGTTTGCACAGATTTGTGTTTCCTTTTTTTCAACCGCTCCTGTGGGGTCGCAATCATAGGTCCATTTATTTTTCAGCTTGCCATTTTTGTACGTAACAACCTCCTTCCGACTTCCATTTTCATAGTAGGTATATTCAGTTCGGCTGGTTTCTTTGCCCTTTCGATTGGTGGTGCGGCTTGTGCTTATTTTTTTAAGTTCATTATACGTGATGCGCGTCTGCGATTTTGCAGTTACCGAGTCTTTGTAATAATTTGTTTGACCTGAATACGCATAATCAGTGTAGTCGTAAAACTGCCTACGAAGAAACTTGCCCTTTTTGTATTCGGTTCTGGATGTTTGATAACCCGAATCGTTGTAGGTGAATGTAGTTCTTTTTACACATTTATCATTGTTGCTGTATGTAAACCATTGGTCAACGCGGCCTTGAGGGGTATAAAAAACTTCCTCGTATCCGGATTTTTTCTTGCTGCTTTTAACAGTCATTTTTTGAATCCCGTTACCCGGTTTTATGCGATACACTTCAAACTCTGGGTAGGAATAAATAAGCGTGCTCTGAGCAAACGAAGCTGTTGACATTAACAGCACTATGAAAATAGTTATGCTTGATTTTTTCATAAACGTGAAATTATAGGTTTTAAATTTAATTCCCCAGCTTATTCAGCGAACTGAAAATAATTTGCATGTCTTTATCGATGCTGTAATCTTTGGCATACAGGAAGTTCAGCTTCTGAATATTGAGGCCATGCACAGCCTTATTTCCATAGATATCGGCCGGTGATAGGATGCCTTTTTTAAGTGGTGGCAGTTTGCTGCTATTGGCTGCGTCTGTGTAGCCTACCCAGGTACTTTTGCCCGACAATACAAGCAGCAGGTTGTGCAAAAAGTTGATGCGGTTTTTTACCCACAACAACATAAGCGGAACAAGCGGTAAAAGCAGGAGTGAAATAACAATATCAAGCCCACGTTTTTTGGCCAGCTCGTAGGGCTTGCTTAGCGAGAAATTGATTTCGATGGTATAAAAATCGCCTTGCGAATCCTTGCTGTTGCTGCCAATAATATAAAGACTTTCTTCGGGCACAATCTTGTACTGCACGTCTCTAAGGTTCATGGCGCTCATCCATCCAATGATTTGCTGTGCCGAAATATCTTTGGAGCAGAATATGATTTCCTCTACATGAAACAGCGACACGATATCGGAAAGGTTTTCAATTTCACCCAAATAGTCATCCGTTTTTTCGGCATGTGCGCTGGTGGCATTTACATATCCCAAATATTCGCATTTGGCTTTTGATCGCACCAACACATCTTTCACACGGGCTACTTCTTCGGCATTACCAACAATAATTGTTTTTAAGTCAAGTGTGAGGCCAAAGTTGAGACGTTTGTAAGCAAGGGCATAACCCAACAACCGATTGAGGTAGGCGGCAAACAAAGCCCAGAAAGTACCCAACAAAATGATGGCACGTGAGTAGCGAAAACTTTCGGGAATAAATGCATAGTA
>JBIINH010000165.1:0-5047 GCA_044337585.1 Bacteroidia bacterium | reverse complement strand
CTCCATACCATGTTTGTTTATAAAATCAACAGATTGCATTCGTTTAGCTTTTCGGTCTTCAGAGTCGGCTAGTGCTGTTGAGTGTAACAAGATTATGCCAGACATAGAAGCAACATACTTTTTTGCATAAGCCAATGCAACATATCCGCCCATAGAATGCCCAATAATGACAGGTTTTGTTATGTTTAGTTTTTGAAGTGTTAAATACAAGAGATCTGCTATTGAATTCATAGAGGTGTTTGGGATAGATTCTGATTTCCCGAAACCAGGTAAGTCAACACTTACCACAAAGTGCCTCTTATTAAGCAACAATACCTGCTTATCGAAGCAGGTATTGTTCTCACAAAAGCCATGTACCAGAACAATGGTATTTCCACTACCGCTTGTTTGATGGTACAACATTTTAGTAAAATCTAAAGCGGTTATCTTTTGTTCCGTAGAGTTCTTTTAATAAATCAAAAGAGCCATACTCAAGGCGCTGCGCATTTTGTGTACGAATTTCGTTTTTATAGTCTGTATAGTCTGTTACATTATCACCTTTAGTAATATTGTTTAATACATAAATGTAAACAGCATTATCGCCTTTTACCGGACCTAAAATTTTGCCCTTTTCTTTGGTTCCAAATAATGTTCCTATAAATAAATTATCGACACCAATATAGGCAACGTTTGCTGCTTCAAATGTTTGTGTAGTAGTGGGCACTACGAAAGACTGTAAATCGGCAGCCAATTTGTTTATATCGGCACTGTTAGCGGTTATAGCAGTTTGTGCTTTTTCTACAAGCATTTCAGCTTTTCTTTCTTTTCTATAGTCGGCCAAAACTTTTTCTTTTACGGTTTCAAAGTCGGCCTTTCCTTTTTCGCTTACTCCTGTTAGTTTAGCAACGATGTAGAAGTTACTACCAACAGTAAAAACTTCTGATACATCATTTAATTTTGCATTATATGCCCATCTTACGACCTCACGAGCATCTTGCATTCCTGCCAAAACTTTATCGTTTTCTCTAATATTATCACTTTGGCGTTTTGTTAGCCCTAGGTTAGCAGCCGCAGTTTCAAATGCTTCGTCACCAGAAACAGCAGCAGCAAATTGGCTTGCTTGATTATATATACTATTGGTAGTTTGTTCCCCCGCCTCTAATTTGCGCTCAAGCATACCGGCACATACTAATTTTTTAGTTTTTGCTTCAGTAATTTTTACAATGTGTATGCCAAATTGGGTTTTTACAATTCCCATATCACCTTTATTGCCCTTAAGCACATAATCATTAAACTCTTTTACCATTTGCCCTTCTGTAAACCAACCCAAATCGCCACCTTGGCTAGCCGTTCCGTCTGTTCCGTATTGCGAGGCTTTTTCGCCAAAGTCTGCCCCTCTTCTAATTTCAGCAAGCACTTCTTGTGCTTTTTTCATGGTGTTTAGGGTATCTTGTTTGGTTGGGCCATCAGTTTTAAATAAGATGTGGCTTGCACGCATATTGTATGATTGGCCTTCTGTTATTCCTGATACTTTATAGATTTTGAAAGATCCGTTATCAAACACTGGTCCAACGACAACACCTACTGGCGAGTTGAAAAGTTGGCCACGAATTGACTCAGGATAAAAAGAAAGGTTGTGAGCAACTGTGTCAAATTTTGTATCACTATTTAAGTCGACAAACAACGTATCGTTGGTGGCATTTGCAAACTCTCCAGTTTTTTCAGCAACCCATTTCTCAATATTTGCTGTATCTTGACCGGTTGGTGTAATATCAAATAAAACGAAATCAATCTTACGGCCATTGTCTTTTGCTTGATATTTTTTACTGTTTTTGTTGAAATAAGATTTCAACGCACTTTCATCTTCAGCAACGGTTGAATCAGCAATGGTATTAAAATTTAGGGCAACCATATTATAATCAGCAGTGCGGGTGCGTGCCTGCATTTTGGCTTTACCCTCTAAGTTGGTTGCATAGATCGCTTTTGAAATAAGTGCCGCATATTTTTTAGCCTCTGCTTCTTGCTTAATCCCTTTCTCAAACATTGCCCATTGTTGCTTAGCATTCTCATCGGTTGATTCCATTAGGTTTTGGAAAAAACGTGTAACCAATGAGCGATCAAATTGACCTGTTTGTTGGTTTTGAAAAATGGGAGCAGATTGGATTTGAGGATGAATATTTTCACCCTGTACCATGTCGCGCAATTCATCAATGCTTACTAAAATACCAACTTCCTTATACTCATTTTGCATGATTACTTCGCCCACAATTTGTTGCCAAGTTTGCTCGCGAAGCGTTTCAATTGTGTTTTGATCTACCGGCTTGGTAGGGTCCTCCTGACGTTGACGATAGAAGCCTTCGTTTTCTTTAACTTTTGACTCAAAATATTTAATATCAACTTTATCGCCATTTATTTCTCCAAGACTATTGTCTGAGCCTCCTCCAAAAAGATATCCGTTGCTTTGCAACATATCCGAAATGACAAAAAGTATTAATGCTCCGCCAACTACTGTAATGGCTAAGCCTGATTTGTTTCTGATGCTCTCTAAAACTGACATATGCGTATTTATTGAAAGAGGGCGAAAATACACGCAAAAGCCAAATGTGTCAAATCTTATTTAAAAGCAATGTGCCGTATTTTCAGGCAGTTAAATAATTTGTTCTTTTCTCCCGCCTTATTTTTAGCTTTGAAACCCATGAATAAGACGCCATCAAAACTTTTTCTTATACCCAATATTTTAGCTGAGGAAAATACGGCTAACTTTTTTGCGCCACTAATAAAAAACGAGATACACCACCTTAAACATTTTATTGTAGAAAACGAAAAAGCAGCAAGGGCGCTTATAAAAAAAATGGAATTGGCTACTCCACAAAATGAACTCACCATTTTGCTTTGGAACGAGCATAGCAAAATAGAAGACCTTCCCGAAACCGTAACCGTATTAAAAGACAATGATGTAGGTATCATTAGTGAAGCCGGCCTGCCTTGCATAGCCGATCCCGGGGCTGATATTGTAAAATGGGCACATACACAGGGTATTCGTGTGGTACCTTTGCCCGGAGCATCAAGCATTTTTATGGCACTGATGGCAAGTGGATTTAGCGGACAATCTTTTACCTTTCACGGTTATTTACCTATCGATAAAGCACAACGCGCCAAAAAACTAAAAGAAATGGAAGCCGATGCGCTGCGCAAAAAGCAAAGCCAGATTTTTATGGAAGCACCTTATCGCAACAATCAATTGTTGGAAGATATCATCAAAAATTGTGCACCAACTACCAATTTGTGTATAGCCATGAACATAACTGCGGGTAATGAATTTATACAAACAAAAGCCCTGCAGCAATGGAGCAAACAAATGCCCGACTTGCATAAAAAGCCGGTGATTTTTGTGTTGGGGTAAAGTGGTTATCTGAAGCCAATCTCAATACACATGCTGCCCACCATTGATGCTGTAGTTTGCACCAGTGATAAATGATGCCTTGTCACTTGCCAGAAAACACACAAGGTGCGCCACCTCCTCGGTTCCACCCAATCGACCAACAGGGATTTGTTCTACAATTTGATTGCGCACGTCTTCGCGCACAGCCATTACCATATCCGTACCAATATATCCGGGTGAAATGGTATTAACGGTGATGCCTTTGCGAGCAACCTCCATGGCTAGGGTTTTGGTAAAACCATGCATACCGGCTTTTGCAGCCGAGTAGTTGGCTTGCCCAAATTGTCCACGCTGCCCGTTTACCGATGAAATATTTATAATGCGCCCCCAATTGCGGTCAATCATGCCGTTAATGACATGACGCGAGCAGTTAAATACCGAATCAAGGTTGCTGCTCAACACTGCTTTCCATTGCTCATAAGTCATTTTTCGGAAAGCGGTATCGCGGGTTATTCCCGCATTATTTACGAGTACATCTATTGGGCCAACCTGTTGTTCAATCTGTTGCACCATTTTTTCACACGACTCAAAACTCGAAACATCACCCTCAAATATAGCTATATGAATACCCTGATCGTTCAGGTTTTTTTGCCATGCATCTGCTTTCTCCTTGTTGCGGTAATTTGCTACTACACGATATCCATTGTTGTAAAGTTCAATACACATGGCAGTTCCCAATCCACCCGTAGCCCCGGTTACCAACACCACTTTTTTATTATTTGCATCCATAGTTGTTTAGTTTTAATAAATGGGAATCTACTTTTTATATGACTAAAAAACAAAAACTTGCATTTAAAGGTTAATTATCTACTTTTGACTAACAATCGTTAGGCATATGGAAAAAACATACACCCGTAAGCACCAAATATTGGATACTTCTGCCAAGCTTTTTCGTGAGAAAGGTTTTGAGGCAACCACCATGCGCGACATTGCTACAGAGATGAATATGGAAGCAGCGAGCCTGTATCACCACATCAAGTCGAAAGAGCAAATTTTGGAAGAAATCTGTTTTACGATGGCAGATAAACTTATCATTAGTATCAAGGATGTAAACGATATCTATTTTAATGCGGCAGAGAGGCTTCAATCAGTTATTAAAAATCATATTGAAATATTAACGGGTCACCCGGATTACAGCATTGTATTTCTTCATGAATGGAGAAGCCTGCAAGAACCACGCCTAGCTGAATTCAAAGCGTTACGTGATAAGTATGAAAACGAGCTAAAAGCAATTATTGCTGATGGTATCAATGAAGATATTTTTGAAGATGTTGACCAAAAATTTGCCAGCCTCAGCATACTTTCAACCCTTAATTGGGTGCCCGAGTGGTACAGAGCCAATGGCGGTATGTCGCCTGCACAAATTGCCATCAAGCTAGGTGAATTTATTATGGGTGGCCTAAGTAAAAAACTGGTAACCGACCTCAACTACAAACCCTAACCCAATATTAAATACTTGTCACCCCAAAGTCGTCATTCAACATTAAATATTCATAATTAAACATTTAACATTTACACATATGTACGGAAATGCTTACATCGATCCTAATGAAAAACCAAAGTCAATTATTGACGGTGAGGATCCCATTAAACTAGCCGAATTTGAAGCCCGCATCGCACGTGGCG
>JBIINH010000164.1:0-5085 GCA_044337585.1 Bacteroidia bacterium | reverse complement strand
CATACATTACATACTTGGAGGCGATATGAATTTAAAAATATGGGACAGACCTTTTAAGCTTTTTGGTGAGGTATACTATAAACAATTAGACAACCTCATTCCATACGAAATTGATAACGTACGCATACGTTATTATGCTGAAAACAGTGCCAAAGGTTACGCTACCGGTTTAGACCTAAGGCTAAATGGCGAATTTGTGCCGGGAACAGAAAGTTGGATTAGTTTGTCATTTCTAAAAACAGAAGAAAAAATAGAAAATGCCATCATCACAGATCCATCAACCGGAGCGCAAATAGAACCCGGTTATGTGAGGAGACCAACAGACCAACGTGTAAATGTAAGTGTGATGTTTCAAGATTATTTACCAAAGTTCCCATCTTTTCGCATGTATCTAAATTTGGTTTACGGAAGCGGTTTGCCATTTGGTCCACCTGATAATAATCGATATGGAGATACCCTACAAATGCCGTCTTACCGAAGGGTAGATATTGGTTTTCTTAAAACATTGATAGACGAAAACCAACCACATTTATCTGGTTGGAAAAAGAATTTTCGCTCCATGTTAATTGGTGTAGAGGTTTTCAACTTGCTTGATATCAATAATACTATTTCGTATCTCTGGATTCAAGATGTGGAAGGCCGAACTTGGGCAGTGCCTAATTACCTTACTGCCCGCAGGCTTAACCTTCGCATAATTGTAAAAATATAACCATACGTTACATCTAAGTGCAGTAAATTCAATCGGGTAAACCTATATTTGGTTTCATAATCCCGATTCTAATGTTTCAACGTATCATTATCTTCCTTTCTTTTTTCGCATCAATAGATGCATTTGCACAAAACAAACTATCCGTGTCAACCAAAAACCTGCTGCGTGATATTAGCTATGATGCGCAAACATCTATACATCTAGATAACCGCGTGGTTGCAAGTTATGGGATACAACAAAATAATGGCGAATACTATGCCGCTGCACTTGTGTGGTTTGACAAAGCTTTGTTTGATAAGGAAGCATTTACCCAAAAGGGAATTATCATTTCAACCATCATAGGTGATATCGCTACGTTTCGTATTCCGCTTTCGCAATTGTCGTTTGTGATTAATCATCCTGCTATAAAATATATTGAAGCAGGTGAAACCGTTGAACCTGATCTTAACCGTTCGTTGGCTACAACCAAAGCCAATAAAGTGCATGACGGCTTAGGTGGATTATCACGTGCCTACACAGGCAAAGGCGTGGTGATAGCGGTTATTGACTGGGGTTTTGATTACACGCATCCTGTTTTTTACGATACCAGCCTCACGCAATTGCGTATTGTAAAAGCATGGGATCAGAATAAACTAAGCGGTCCGCCACCTGCAGGTTACACATTTGGCACCGAATACAAAGGCATGCAGGAATTGCTGGCCGCCCAAGAAGATACGCTATATGTTTTTGGTCCTGGTTCGCATGGCACACACGTGGCAGGCATTGCAGGAGGAAGTGGTGCAGGGCTGCAATACAAAGGCATTGCGCCCGAGTCGGAACTGATATTTATTTCATTGCTGCGTGAAACGCCTTCGCTTATTGATGCATTCAATTATGTGGCTGATTACGCAGCATCGGTTGAGAAGCCTTTTGTGATAAACATGAGTTTTGGAAACCACCTTGGTCCGCACGATGGCACTTTGCTTGAACAAAAAGCAATGGACATGATGGCCGGAAAAGGAAAAGTGTTTGTAGGATCGGCCGGAAACAATGGAGACATTGCTTTTCATGTAAAAGGTACTTTTGCCGATTCAACAGATACACTGAAGACTGTGGTAAACTTTGGAAGTGTGCCCGATATGTTTGGTCAAGTGCTGTCAATGTGGAGTTCGCCCAATACCAATTTTTCGGTGAAACTGATGGCAGTAGCCGCTAACAATGAAACCGTATTTGAAACGCCTTATTACCACTCATACAATGAACCCAATGTGGTAGATACATTTACTTTTTCAAGTGCCGACTCCATGATTGTGCGTGTTACAGCAGTTGCCAAATCACCATTAAACGACAGGGCCAATATCAGGCTTGAAGTAAGGAGACTCAGCGCGCTGAGGTTGGTGCTTTGCATCACCTCCAATACCGGAGGAGAAGTACATGCATGGAATAATATCAGGCTAAACAATCGAGTTACCAATTGGGGCACTGCATTCACGGCAAATTATCCGGGTGCGGTTGCGGGCGATGTAAGCTATGGACTGGGTGACCCGGCAGGAAACGGATTGAGTGTAATTACCGTAGCATCGCATACGCAAGATATTTATAATACGCAGGACAGCATCATTTCATTTGCCACATTATCCACGTTCTCCAGTAAAGGTCCAACCATTGACGGGCGTGTGAAACCTGATATCAGTGGCCCGGGACAAAATGTGGTGTCAAGTGTCAATTCATTTGATCCGGCAAATGCCTCTGCTACCATTAAAGTAAATTACAACGGAAAAGATTATCCGTTTGCGGCATACTCAGGCACATCTATGTCGGGGCCGGCAGTGGCAGGAGTGGTGGCGCTTATGCTGGAAGTAAATAAATTTCTGACAGCCGCTGAAATAAAAAACATTTTGAAACAAACGGCACGCCTCGACATACGTACAGGCAATATACCTCCTGAAGGTTCGGTAAGTTGGGGCTGGGGAAAAGTTGATGCACTGGCTGCTGTGCTCGCTGCTGAGTCATACACTTCGGTAAAAGAATTGCGCATCAATCCGCAGGATGTCGTTTTGTATCCAAACCCTGCGCATTCCATAGTAACAGTAACCGGAATGGTAGCCGATGAAATGAAGCTATACCATATTGACGGACAAATGATACAACACACCTCGCAGCAACAAACGCTGGATATAGCAGGATTGCCTGTAGGTATATACCTGGTAAAAATTATATCAAGCAATGAGGTGGTGATTAAAAAACTATTGATTGAGTAATTACCTTTAATAAATCCCGAAGGGATTGAATAGGATTAACACCGAATGTAATTCGGTGAAGGAAAAGTATCTCAACTCACCAACCACGAAGTGGTTGAATAACTACATCGAGTCATCATTTATCTTTCATGTTTATTCAACTCCTTTGGAGTTGTTTTGTAGTGTTGTCCCATAGGTTTTACCTATGGTTATTCATATTTAAGCCCTTTGGGCGTTATATGCATACTCCACGGTTTGCCACCTTTCAGTGGTAAATATCATACACAAAAGCAATAAGAAAAAACCCCGAAGGGGTTGAATATGAATAACACTGGATGTAATCCGGTGGAGTGAAGCTAAAGATCACTACCTCCAACCACGAAGTGGTTGAATAACTACAGTAGGTATCTCTCATCAAACTCGATTCCATTTTCCATTAATAGCTCGATGTATTCTTCCCTGAAAGTTTTTGTATGGTGATGTTGTTCTTGATTTTTGATGTACTCAATTAAACGATCTTTGTCTTTTATACTGTAAGTAAAAGCCCCATATCCTTCCTGCCAGCCGATAAAGTTATCAAACAAACGATGTTCTTTTATGTATAATGAGCTAGCGACTTTTATGTCTTTTACCAATGCAGATAATGCTATGCTTGGGTGAATATGGGTGAGAATATGTAAGTGGTCTTCAATGCCATTTATTCTGTATAAAAAACATTGCTTCTTTTTTAGTATACCCCCAATGTATTTGAATAATTCTTCCCTATTTTTTTTTGCTAGTACGGGTTCTCTACTTTTTGTGCTAAACACAATTTGATAAAGTATTTGTGTGTATGTGCTCATAGTATAATTTTTATTCAACTCCTTCGGAGTTGAGATTTCTTTTGTATTGTCATTCCATAGGCTGCGCCTGTGGTTATTCACATTTAAGCCCTTCGGGCTTAAGATGCGTACTCCAAGTTTTTTCTACATATGTCAAGCCATAAATATCTCAAACGAAATTAATTAAGAATTTCTATCATAAAAAATCCCAAAGGGATTGAATTTGAATAACAACGGATGAAATCCGTTGAAATGAAGCAAAAGATCATACCTTACAACCACGAAGTGGTTGAATGATTATTAGATGAATTACTCTATAAACTCAACTCTTTTACAATCACTCATTGCTCTTATTCTACAGCACTTAGCTTTTTCTTTCCAAATTTCACTAAGCTATCAATCCTAAGCGTAAGCCCAAGACTAACTGTTGATGATTGATAGTTTGCTCGGTGGTTCTCAAAAAAACTGCTGTAGTTGGTATTATAAAAAGGGAATGAGCGTATCGGGCTATTTTGAACCTGAACTTTATCTGCATCCGATAAGAAAAAATAATGGTATTGATATTTCAATACAATGCCCAAGTGTTTGGTGATGAGAAATTGCAATTGTAAGGATGCATGCATGCCTTTATTTTTATACTCAAAACCATCAAGTGTTTGTACACCTGTAATATTATATTGTTCAGTATAAATATATCCTTCAAAATAATCTCTTGATGCGTAGCCTCCACCAATTGCTATTGACAATCTTTTATAAGGAAAATGGAATCGAGCGCCTATATTATTTATTATTAAATCTTTGGACCAAATTTGCGCTTTTGTTATATTATAATCAATTGGTTGACCCGTATGCCCTTCAAAGGTATTATAATACAAATCAAAACGTTTGTTTACGGTGAGGTAAACTTCCTTTATTAGCAAGTATTTTCTAGTAGAGTTAAACTAGTTTATCCATTTGGATTCAAACCAAGGATAGTATTGATTGGATTGTAGGTATCCCAAACCATCCATATAACTTAATCGATAAGTACCTGCATACACACCTACGCCCAAAGTAAACTTTTTAGCAGAGCCTTGGGCCATTAGGGTGTTACACCAAATACTTGCCACAAAAAGGATTAGTGTGCTACTACCATGCGTAATATTTTGGTATAGGTGCCGCATTGTGTTTCTATAAAATATAGGCCATTTGCAATTTCTGAAATATCAATTGTATTTTTATCAGGATCTATATTTGTTTTTGGTATTACAAGTTTACCAAATACATCATACATTTTATAAGACATTTTTATGCCAGGTGTTTAAGTAAATTACTTACCGCAATACTCGAACAATAT
>JBIINH010000033.1:0-17055 GCA_044337585.1 Bacteroidia bacterium | reverse complement strand
CGGACCAAAATCCAGTACTTCATGTCCCAATTGAATGAGCATTTCAGTTAGTTCTTTTTTGTAGGCAAATCCTGCATGGTCGCCTCCTATTGCTATTTTACTCATGGGTATTTTTCTTTTAATTTCTATTTTTCTCTACGCGTTTGGCTACCACAATACTGATTTCATACAACAATAAAAGCGGTATGGTAAGCAGGAGTTGACTGGCCACATCAGGTGGAGTAACCAAAGCTGCAATAATTAAAATGACTACAATGGCATACCTTCTGTATTTACGCATCCACCCACTGCTTAGCAAACCAATTTTTGCTAAAAAATAAACCAATATGGGCAATTCAAATATAAGGCCTGTAGCAAATGTGAGTGTAGCTATAAAAGAAACATACGACTCTAGGTTGATTTCATTTGCAACCAAATCGCTTACACGATAGCTGCCAAGAAAACTGATGGAGATGGGCGATAGCAAAAAATAGCCAAACAAAACCCCAATAAAAAACAAGAGTGAGGTGATGGTAACCAATCCTGATGCATAACCGCGTTCGTTGTTGCTAAGTGCGGGTTTAATAAATCGCCATACCTCCCACAACACATAAGGGAAAGCCAAAATAAGCCCTGCAATAAATGATATAAAAAAATGCTGGGTAAACTGCCCGGTGATGCTGATATTGGACAAGATAAAACCAATTTCTTTCATACAATATTGATCCGTGCCGGTAAGCCAATAAGATAGTTCGCACATTTTTCGGTAAGTCCAAAAATCACTTTTTGTGGGCCCAAAAATAATCACATCAAAAAGTATGTATTTATTGAGGAAAGCAAGCACACCAAAAACCACAATTGCCAATACCGAGCGTATCAAATGTCCGCGTAGTTCATCTATATGGTCGAAAAAGGTCATTTCTTTCCCGACTTTCAATTCGTTATCGTCTAATTGGTCAAGTGCCATAAAGGGGCGAAAATAACTAAAGGAAAATTTTATTGTTCACTTATTTTATAGTAATCGCTATTGGTTAACAACCTGTGATTTATTAAACAGCTGTTAAAGTTGCTTTATAAAAGTTGTAAGTCTGCACATTGTTGTAAATTTTTTTTCTCTGCCATTCTGTCAATGGCTTGATTTTTGGTAAATTTGTGGCTCATGAACGAATTCGAAAACTTTTCGCCTGATTCCCGTGTGTGGATATACGCTTCTTCAATACCGTTATCAGAAACACAAGCAACAGCATTAGAGTCAGAAGCGAAAGCATTTGCCGCTACCTGGACAGCTCATCAATTGCCGTTAAAAGCTGATGCCAAGATGATTGACAACCTTTTTTTGGTATTTTGCGTAGATGAAAACCAACACGAGGTGAGTGGCTGCGGTATAGATAAATCAGTTGATTTCATGCGCAAAGCAGGTGAAAAACTACAAGTCGACTTCTTTAACCGCACCCAAATTGAAATCCATTATGATGGCATGTTTCAAGTCATGAGCCTGTCAGCTATCAACGAGATGCTAAATACCAACCAACTTTCGGCACAATCCCTTTTTGCCGACAAAACCATTACTGACCTTCAACATTTCAGGACCCATTTTGCCAAACCCATTACACAGGCTTGGTTTTTTAGCCGCTTACAACCCGTTGTTTCCAAAACAGGTGTTTGATAAAAAAACAAATTCTACTTATCGTTGCTTAATATTACCCAATACTCATAACAGAAAATAATTTACATGTCAGACCAAGAAAAAAGAAATTCCATTGGTGGAGATAAAAAACCAAAATTACCACAAGTTCCTAAATTCAACTTTTACTGGATATATGGCATTGTACTTGTCATTTTCATCAGCGTAATGCTCATGCCAACCGACACGGCCATCAAAACCACTTGGTACAAAGTAGAAACCGATATGATCATGAGCAATGACGTGGAGAAGATTGTGGTGGTAAACAAAGACCGTGCAAACATCTTTTTAAAAACAGAAGCCCTCAAAAACGAGCGATACAAAGAACTTAAAGACCGTGGGATGTTTGGAGGAAATATTGGGCCTCATTACTACTTTGAGATTGGCGATGTAAGCCAATTTTCAGACGACCTAAACAAAGCACGTAGCGATTTTGAAAAGAAAAATCCGGGGCAAACCCTGAGCATTCCTGTAGAGTATGTGACCCAACATAATTATGTAAGTGACTTAATAGGGTGGATTCTGCCTTTCGCCATCCTTATCGGGCTATGGATGTTTATCATGCGCAGAATGGGCGGTGGCCCTGCGGGTGGCGGTGGCCAACTGTTCAATATTGGAAAATCAAAAGCCCAACTTTTTGATAAAGAAAATTTAGTAAAAATAACCTTTAAGGATGTAGCCGGATTGGATGAAGCGAAAGTAGAAATCATGGAGATTGTGGACTTCCTTAAAAATCCAAAAAAATACACCAGCCTAGGTGGCAAAATACCTAAAGGTGCCCTCTTGGTAGGCCCTCCGGGAACAGGAAAAACCTTACTAGCCAAAGCCGTAGCAGGAGAAGCCAATGTGCCTTTTTTCTCTCTGTCAGGATCTGATTTCGTAGAAATGTTTGTGGGAGTTGGTGCATCTCGCGTTCGCGATTTGTTTCGCCAAGCAAAAGAAAAAGCGCCATGCATCATTTTTATAGACGAGATTGATGCGGTTGGTCGAGCACGTGGCAAAAGCTTGGTGCAAGGCGGAAACGATGAACGTGAAAACACCTTAAACCAATTGCTTACCGAAATGGATGGCTTCACAACCGATTTGGGTGTAATCATTTTAGCGGCAACCAACCGCCCAGATATATTGGATGCAGCCTTGCTGCGCCCTGGACGTTTTGACAGGCAAATATCGATTGACCGTCCTGACTTGAAAGGTCGCGAAGAAATATTTAATGTACATTTAAAACCAATCAAAATTGGTACAGATGTACGTGCCGATAGGCTGGCTGTGCAAACAGCCGGATTTGCAGGTGCCGATATTGCCAATGTGTGTAATGAAGCCGCACTTATTGCAGCCCGAAATAATAAAACAGAGGTGACCATGCAAGATTTTCAAGATGCCATTGACAGGGTAATTGGAGGTTTGGAAAAGAAAAATAAAATTATCTCTCCCGAAGAAAAACAGATTATTGCTTACCACGAGTCAGGACATGCCATTGCAGGATGGTTCTTAGAAGGTGTAGATCCATTGGTAAAAGTTTCGATAGTACCGCGAGGTGTAGCAGCACTTGGCTATGCACAATATTTACCTAAAGACCAATACCTATACACAACCGAGCAAATGGAAAACATGATGTGTATGACACTTGGAGGACGCGTAGCCGAGGATATTGTATTTGGCCGCATAAGCACAGGTGCTCAAAATGATTTGGAACGCATCACCCGTATGGCTTATGCCATGGTAACGTTGTATGGCATGAATGATAAAGTAGGCAATGTATCTTTTCATGACCCCAACAATGAATATGGTTTTACCAAACCGTATTCAGAAAAAACTTCTGAAATCATTGACCAGGAAGTGCGTAATATCATTACACAATGTTACACCAAAACCAAAGCCTTGCTAACCGAAAAACGTGAAATGCTGGAAGAGCTTTCGCAAATATTATTGAAACGCGAAATCCTGTTGCAACATGACTTGGAAGAAATCTTGGGGCCACGTCCGTTTGATGTAAAGAAAGAAGAGGAAACACCTGCAGCTGTTGAAAGCGCACCCACTTCCCCTGATTTAGAAACACCAGCAGCAGAAACAACGGCAACTGAAACTAACGATACAATAGCATAAGTTATACTTGCACATAATATGAAATCCCCTTCTGCAACGGAGGGGATTTTTTGTTGTTGAATACCGCATTCATTTGTGGTTTAATACCAACGAGGTTGTTGGAAATAACTCCGTGCATGCACTGCATTTCACATCCGGTTATGATAAACAACCACTGTATAGATGAAAATCCAGCAAAATATATTTTCCTTTGAAAGGTCGTGATTCAACACAAATATAAAAAGTTGGCCCTGCTACTTATGCTAAGTATAAGTAATGCAATAGGCATCATGGCACAAACCTCTTCTCTTGAATTCTGGCCCGAAACCGATATCTGGTACAGGGTTAATCCTTCGTGGCGATTATCTTCATTCATTGCGGTAACAAAATATTTTGAGAACAATACCCGCGACCTCAACGCTACATTTTTAGCAGATTATGCATTTGGCCGTACAAAAAATCCGCTCTTCGTACGCTTACAGGATGAACTTCAGGCGCAATCTATAAAAGCCTGGCTGGTGAGAGGCGGATATATGAAAGGCTTGAGTTTGTACGACCTTGGTGAGAGTTATACTGAAAACATGGGAATTGCTGAAGTGCATAAACGTATTCCACTCAAGGGGCACAGTTTGCTTTCTTCAAGATTACGTAGTGATTTACGGTGGGTGGGACAGGAAGCTGATTTCTCCTACAGGTTGCGTTTCAGAATGATGTTGGAGAAAGAATTTAAATCCGATAAAAAATCGTTTGTTCCATATATATGTGTTGAACCCTTTTGGGATTCGCGTTTTGATTTGATAAACAGGGTACGGGCAATTGGCGGAACAACTTTTGCCTGGGGAGAGCGCATTGCACTGGAGGGCAATTTTACATATCAGTACGACTCAAAAACATCCATAACCAATGTGTATGCTTTTAATGTAATTCTTCATGTGTTCATTGTAAGGCATCGTTTAAAAACAACCAGCAGCAAGTCATCATTACACAATGAATCTTTAACATTTTGATTCATAAAAAAGACATGATTAGATTATAGGATTAGGCGCATACTTCTTTATCCTAATATAACATACTCATAGAAAAGTCTTTTATTATAATTTGTGCCGCTCCCATGGAGCTCATTTAGTATAAGTTTCGTCTATATTATTAATCTGTCGCTCCTACGGAGCTATTTGAAGCACATACTGTCAAACTCATCTGTAATTGGATAATTTAGCCGGTTTCTATTATTATAATAAGTTTTTACTAATCATATATCTCCTGAATTTTTTAATGATTTACTGTAGAACTGTTAAGTTTTTATGCTGAAGGGCTCATTGTTTATTGCAAAAAAGAACAAAACGGCTAATCCTATTAGATTATTGGCGTATTCTACATATCCGATTTTACTATCATTCCAATTTATTCAAAAAAAAAGCCGCTCTGACTATTCAGAACGACTTTCTGTTTATCTGTAATAAACTAATTATTTTGCTTTTGCTGCAAGCACATCTGCAATTTTTGCTCCAATATCAGCCGGACTATTTACCACATGCAAACCACACTCAGCCATAATTTTCATTTTTGCAGCAGCGGTATCATCATGTCCACCAACAATGGCACCGGCATGTCCCATTCTACGTCCCGGAGGGGCTGTTTGTCCTGCAATAAAGCCTACAACCGGTTTTTTATTTCCGTTGGCTTTAATCCAGCGAGCCGCATCAGCTTCGTAGCTTCCACCTATTTCGCCAATCATTACAATGGCATCTGTTTCAGGATCATTCATTAGCATTTCAACTGCGTATTTTGTGGGTGTTCCAATAATCGGGTCTCCACCAATTCCAATAGCTGTTGAAATTCCTAAACCTGCTTTTACTACTTGGTCTGCAGCTTCGTAGGTCAAAGTTCCTGACTTGGATACTATACCTACACGCCCTTGTTTGAAAACAAAACCCGGCATGATACCTACTTTTGCTTCACCTGGTGTAATCACACCCGGGCAGTTAGGTCCTATAAGAACACAGTCACGTGACTTAATGTATTCTTTCACAGGTATCATATCTTTTACCGGAATACCTTCAGTGATACATACAATTACTTTAATGCCCGCATCAGCTGCTTCCATAATGGCATCAGCAGCAAATGCAGGTGGTACAAATATGATTGAAACATTTGCTCCAGCTTGTGCTACTGCATCTTTTACGGTATTAAAAACGGGTCTGTCAAGATGCGTTTGACCGCCTTTACCGGGGGTAACCCCACCAACCACATTGGTCCCGTATTCAATCATTTGCTGGGCATGGAATGAACCTTCACTTCCGGTAAATCCTTGCACTATTACTTTAGAATCTTTGTTTACTAGTACTGACATTGTATATGTAATTTATTATTTATTTGAGCTAAAAATGCGGGCAAATATGTATTTTTTTAAGGAGAAAATCATGGATTATTATCATTCTTACGATCGATAAAAAATACCACATAGAAAATGAGTACAAAAATTAACAGCACCAGCGCTATCAAACCAATATAGCGCATGATATTTTTGTCTTGATTTTTTTTATAAAGTTCAACCATTTCCCTCTCATGCTTTAATGTGAGTGTGTCTTTTTCTTTTTTTAAGAGTTCGTTCTCATTCTCGATGGCATTAATAATAATACTGGAACGAGAAAGTAAAATGCTATCACTTAGTTTTTTATATTTTTTTAAGTACGCAAGTGCTTCTTTGTATCTTCCTTGTTTATTTTCGATTTCGTAGCGCATTTCATAGGCATTCATTACTTCAGTAGGCATTTTATAGGTAATGGCCCATCCATAAGACTCATCTATATATTGTTCTGCTATATGATACATCTCTAAATCAATATAGCACCCAGCAATAGCGTTAAGGCAAAGTACAACCGATGCCATATCATTCATTTGCTTAAAGGTATTCATTGCCCTAAGCATAAAATCTAAAGCTTTTTTTAGTTCATTTTGCTTTTTGTAAATTGAACCAATATTCAAATTAATGGTTGCTGCATCACGTAAGTCATGAGCCTTTATATTAATATCAAGAGCCTTTTTATAAATAATAATAGCTGTATCTAGTAAATTTTGGTCTTGATAAATTGATGCAATATTGTTAAGCGCATCCGCCATTCCATTTTCATCCTTTATGTTTTCTGAAACGATGTATACCGATTCAAAAATCTCTAGCGCTTTATGTATTTGCTTAGTTTCCTGATAAATAACCCCAATATTATTTTTACTGGCAGCATACCCTAATAAATCATCAATAGCAATGGAAAGCTGAGCAGACAGGGTAAAATAATGGGTAGCTTTTCTTAATTCATCTTGTTGAAGGTAAATACTCGCAAGCGTGTTGTAAGCTGAGGCTATTCCTCTTTTGTCATATCCGGCCAATACAAAGTGAGTAAGTGCTTGAATCGCGTGCAACTCTGCTGTTGCCACTTGGCCCATATTGCGTTCAGCAATGGCCATTCTTGTGTATGCAAATCCAATGCCTTTGTCGTATTTAAGTGACTTGCCAAGTGCAACTGCTTGGCTTGCATACTTAAAAGTTGAGTCTTGGTTTCTGTTGCAATACTCCCATGCCAATTGGTTGTAAGTATCAACAAGGGCTCGACCTTTGACCTTATTTGCTACTATAAACAAACTGTCTGTTTTATTTGCAAAGGATGAAGGCACGCAAACAGCCTGAATACATAGAATA
Organism: Bacteroidia bacterium; assembly: GCA_044337585.1. GTDB lineage: Bacteria > Bacteroidota > Bacteroidia > UKL13-3 > UKL13-3 > CAYSBE01. The sequence continues at coordinate 9,613 of JBIINH010000033.1, read as the reverse complement.
AAAATTATGACAATGCTTTTATAATACATTCCTTAAAAAGCAAATTTATTGAATTTAGGTTGGAATGGGTACTAAATTTTATTCATAAACTGTAGAACTATCAGCTCGCTGAATTGCATGCATGCGGGCGTATATTCCACCATACGCAATCAGTGTTTCGTGTGACCCCGTTTCAGCTATCTCACCTTTGTTCATTACTAATATTTCATGGGCATGTTGGATGGTACTTAGGCGATGCGCTATAATAATACAGGTTCGGTTTGCCATCATTTTTGTAATTGCCCGTTGAATGATTTCTTCTGTTTCATGATCAACAGACGATGTAGCTTCATCCAAAATAAGTAAAGGCGGGTTGGTAACCATTGCCCTAACAAACGAGATTAATTGCCTTTGTCCTACAGATAATGTTAAGCCCCTTTCTTGCACTTCTTGCTTATATCCATTTGGCAATCTCATAATAAAATCATGCACCCCAAGAAGCTTTGCTGTTTCTTCAACTTGTTGTGGGGTGATATCGGGCCTAAACAATACAATATTATCATAGATGGTGCCACTAAACAAAAATACATCTTGCAACACGATGCCAATTTGGCTGCGCAGGGTATGTAAATTAATGTGTTTAATATCGTTCCCTCCGATTTTAATTTCACCTTTGCTGATTTCGTAAAACCTACTTAGTAGGTTAATTGTAGTTGATTTGCCCGACCCTGTTTGCCCTACAATTGCCAATGTTTTACCAGGCTCTACATCAAAGCTAATTCCTCTAATAACATAATCTTCATCTTTGTATGCAAACCACACATTGCTAAATGAGATTTGATCTTTGAATGAAACATCTGTTTGGATTCCTTCCGGTTCTGTATTATCTACATTATCGAGCAAATCAAAAACCCTTCGCGATGCTACCATACCCATTTGCAGGTTATTGAACCTATCGGCCACCTGCCGTATAGGCCTAAAAAACATATTGATATACATGATAAACGCAATCATCACTCCCGGTGTAGCTTGATGATCGATTATTTGTAGAGAGGCATACCATACGATAAGACCTGTAGATACTGCGGCAATAATTTCTACTACCGGAAAAAAAACAGAATAATAAAAAATGGATTTGATATTGGATATTCTGTGTTGGTTATTGATGGCCTTGAATCGCTCAAATTCTTTTTCCTCCCTATTAAACAATTGTACAATATTCATTCCTTGTATATGTTCTTGCACAAAGGTGTTCAGCCTGGCTACTTGTGTACGCACATCTTCAAACGATACACGTACTTTCTCTTTGAAAAGATAACCCGCATAAAGTAAAAATGGCAATACCGATAAGCTGACAAGCGAGAGCTCCCAATCGGTATAAAACATGATGCCAAGGATGAAAATTATTTGCAACACATCTCCACTTATATTGATTAATCCTTCTGCAAATACATCTGCCAAGGTCTCAATATCTGATATCGTACGCGTTACCAATGTACCTATCGGTGTTTTGTCGTAAAACCTGAGTTTTAATGAGGTGAGGTAGTTGAAAATTTTATTGCGCAATGCCATCACCACATCTTGTGCAATTGTATTGCTTAGCATGGTATTGTACCATTGCAATGCCGTTTGAAGAAGAAGCAATGCAGCTATTGCAATACTCATACTCACAATGCCTGAAATATCTTTTTCTGCAATGGGATGATCAATCGTGTATTGAATAAGGTATGGCCTATATGGAGCAAGAAAGGCAGCAATAAGTGTTAGCAGCAAAGCAATATAAAACTTCTGTTTATGCGGATTGGCCAACCGAAAAATGCGCAACAACAATACTTTATCAAACTTGGGTGCTAGTGGTGTTTGTGTTTTTTGCGGTTGAGACATGCTGCAAGTATAATGACAATATTGCCTTGGTATTGTTTATGGGTATATAATTTTTGTAAGAAACAACCCATGAGCAGGAACTGATTGACCTGCTGAACTCCTATCTTTACTGTCAAGTATACGCTGCATATCTTCCGGCTGCAACTTGCCTCTTCCAACTTCAACTAATGTTCCCACAATTGCCCGAACCATGTTGCGCAAAAAACGGTTGGCCGTGATGGTGAAGATAACCTTTTCATTTTCTTGTTTCCAATAGGCTTCGGTAACGTCACATATAAAATTATTTACTTGGGTGTGCACTTTGCTAAAACACTCAAAATCTTTTTTGCCAATCAATAATTTTGCCGCTTCATTCATTGCTGCTAAATCAAGTGAACCGTATTGATACCATGCTGTATCGGTAATAAAGGGATTGGGCTGGTGTGTAATATGGTATTCATAGGTGCGGCTAGTGGCATCAAATCGTGCATTAAATTCAGTATGTACTTCCTTTAATTGATATGCTGCAATATCATCAGGTAAAATCTGATTGAGTTTGAAGATATGCTTTTCTTCGTCTAATTTTTTTGCTACATCAAAATGTACAAAATAAGAAGTTGCATGCACACCTGTATCTGTGCGGCCGCATCCAAGTGTCTCAATATTTTCTCCCAATAAAATAGAAAGCTTTTCGTTTACCACTTCCTGCACAGATAAGGCATTGTGCTGTATTTGCCAACCGTGATAACGTGTTCCTTTAAATGCAATTTCGAGAAGGTATCGCATGTCTATATTTAGAGTGATTCATAAACAATAGCTACACCTTGCCCTACGCCAATACACATGGTAGCTACTCCATATTTTACTTTTCGTTTTCTCATTTCGTGTAGCAATGTGGTAGATATACGTGCTCCACTACATCCTAATGGATGGCCAATGGCTATTGCTCCTCCATTTACATTCACGATATCGGGATTTACACCCAAGTCACGCATGCAGGCAATACTTTGTGAGGCAAACGCTTCATTCAACTCAAACAAACCGATATCATTGATAGATAAGCCGGCACGTGTCAATGCTTTTTGTGTAGCCGGTACCGGCCCAATGCCCATTATTGCAGGATCAACACCTGCAACACCGCGTGAAACGATGCGAGCGATTGGCGATAGGTTGTATTTTTTTACGGCTTCTTCGGAAGCCAAGAGCAATGCAGCTGCACCATCATTTACCCCGCTTGCATTTCCTGCAGTTACAGTGCCCTCTTTTCTAAATGCCGGTTTCAATTTGGCCAATTCTTCCATACTGGTAGCACGTGGGTGTTCATCTTTATCAAAACGCAAAGCGTCTCCTTTTTTCTGCGGTATCATCACCGGCACAATTTCTTCAGCAAACCTATTTTGCCCATGTGCAGCAGCATATTTTTGTTGCGATGATAATGCAAATGCATCCTGCTCATCACGACTAATTTTCCAACGTTCGGCAATATTCTCAGCCGTTTCACCCATGGTATAGGGATGATACAACTCTGCCAACTTTTTATTGGTAAAACGCCATCCGATAGTAGTGTCAGCAATTTCGGGCACACGCCCAAATGCAGCATCCGATTTTAACATCACAAATGGGGCACGTGTCATGCTTTCTACGCCACCTGATATGTACAATTCCCCATCGCCACATTCAATGGCTCGGCTAGAATCAACAATGGCTTGAAGACCTGATGCGCACAAACGATTTACGGTATTGCCACCAATGCTTACGGGTAAACCTGCCAATAAAAGAGCCATCCGTGCCACGTTTCTGTTGTCTTCCCCCGCCTGATTGGCACCGCCAAATATGACGTCTTCTATTTCATTCACATCTACCGAAGGGTTTCTTTCAATAAGTGCCTTAATGGCTACTGCGCCTAAATCATCGGGCCTAACGGAACTAAGCGCACCGGCATATTTGCCCACCGCAGTGCGTGCTGCATCTACAATATAAACTGGTTTTGTCATGTAATTGAATTCTGTTTTAATAACAAGGCAAATGTACAAAATGCTTACCTTGCGCCACGCAAAATACAAACGATTTATGATTCAAAGACTACAAACTGTTTATTTCATTGCCATTATTCTTATCTGCTTGTTGATATCAACCGGTACTCTTTTATCGGGCAGCTTATCTACAGAAGGTTTGGTAACCTACTACCAACTCAACTTAATTTATTTTAAGGTGTTTGAAAATGGAACACTTGTATCAAGTGAAATTCAATACGTTCTTATATTCTTACTTTCGGCCATTATTGGGTGGACATTGAATATTATGTTTAGCTTTAAAGATAGAAGCAAGCAAATTAAACTGGCTAAATGGAACTACTTATTTATTTTATTACTTATTGTAGCCCTGTTTGCCAAAGCTGTTATGGATATCCCGGGTTTTGCATTTGCAGTTCAACGCATGGATTCTGTATTTGGACTTGCCCTCCTTTTCTTTATCGGATACCTAAATTTTAGGGCAATTATGTTGATTAAAAAAGATGATGCACTGGTAAAAAGTGCGGATAGAATTAGATAAAAAAAATGCTTGAAAACAACGCAAGAACCGAACTGAGCAATATTGGCGAATTTGGCCTGATTGATTTGCTTACCTCAAATATCAAATTGCACCATGCTACTACCATCAAAGGAGTTGGTGATGATGCTGCAGTACTAAACCTTACCGAAGGTCACACTGTAATTACAACCGATTTGCTACTTGAAGGGGTGCATTTTGACTTATCCTATTTTCCACTTAAGCACCTTGGCTACAAAGCCATTGTGGTGAACCTAAGTGATATATGCGCCATGAATGCGATGCCTACACATGTTACCGTATCATTTGGATTGTCATCCAAATTTTCGCTTGAAGCCATAGAAGAAATTTATGCTGGTATGCTAATGGCCTGCAACAAATATGAAGTGGATTTGATAGGAGGTGATACCAGTTCATCCAAACAAGGACTGTGCATCAGTGTAACGGCTATTGGTAAGGCAATGCCCGAAGATATTGTGTATCGAAATGGTGCAAAAGACAACGACTTGCTATGCGTAACAGGCGATTTGGGCGGAGCGTATATAGGCTACCAATTATTGGAACGGGAAAAAAGGGTGTTTCTGGCCAGCCCCGGCATGCAGCCCGACCTGGAGGGAAATGATTATATACTGGAACGTCAGCTAAAACCTGAAGCGCGTATTGATATCATTAAAAAATTTAAAAAAATCGGACTCAAACCAACCTCCATGATGGATATTTCAGATGGATTGGCATCAGAGATATTTCACCTGTGCTCTAAGTCGGATGTGGGAATGAATTTGTTTGAAGAAAAAATTCCGATTGACACGCTTACTTATAACAAAGCGGTGGAAATGGAAATAGACCCAACACTTGCAGCGCTAAGCGGAGGTGAGGATTATGAATTGCTCTTCACCATCTCGCAAGCTGATTACGATAAAATAAAAAACGATCCGGATATTACCGTAATAGGTCATTGTACCGAGAAAAAAGAAGGCATACACATGATGAGCAAAGGCGGCAACAAACATCCTCTAAAAGCGCAAGGTTGGAAAGCATTTTAAATACTTTTATATTTGTTTTATGGATTTAAAACCCAGCGAAAAACTTACTGATGCACAACTGGCACTGATTCACTTATTCAATAAACCGATGAGTGAGGAAGATATGGCCGAATTGCGCACACTGCTGGTTCAGTTTTTAAACAAAAAATTGCAACAGGAAGTTGGTAAAGTCTTTACTGAAAAGCAATATTCCGAAACTCAATTTGATACTTGGCTGAATGACCCTGATACCTGATGCTATATCTGGTAATTGATACAAATGTACTCTTAGCTGCTGTTGGTGAAAAAAGTCCGCATAACTGGATTTGGAAAAGTTTTTTATCCCAAAGTTTCAGTATTTGTTTTTCAACTGAAATATTGCTGGAATATGAGGAGATTTTCAAATCTCGTTTGTCACCTTTTGCGGCTAATAAATTTATTGAAATTATAACAGAATCGCCAAATGCAATATTATGTAACCTCACTTACAAATGGCAATTGATTTCATCCGATACTGATTATAACAAATTTGTTGACGCTGCTATTCACGCCAAAGCCGATTATATTATAACCCAGGATCGTCATTTTGATGTACTCAAAACTATTCCTTTCCCTTCCGTATCCGTATTGAACATTGAACAACTCAAACCCCTCTTAACCAAAATCTAATGCCACGCATACTTGCCATTGATTACGGAACCAAACGCATCGGTATTGCGGTAACGGATCCATTGAAGATTGTTGCCAATACCCTCACAACCGTGGAGACAAAAAATGCTATTGAATTTCTGAAAAACTATATGGCTACAGAAGCTGTTGAAACCATAGTAGTGGGCAAGCCCATGCGACTTGACGGAAGCGATACCCACGCCACACTGCCTACCGAAAAATTTGTATCTTTGCTTCGCCAAACATTTCCGCAGGTGCAGGTGGTGCAAGTTGATGAGCGTTTTACCTCTGCCATTGCCCAACGTGCCATGTTGGAAATGGGCATGAAAAAAAAAGACAGACAAAAAAAAGAACATGTAGATCAGATCAGTGCTGCACTTATCCTGCAAACCTATCTGCAAATGCAACAATAACAACGTATGATTTTACCCATCCTTGCCTATGGCGACCCGGTGCTTAGAAAAAAAGCCCAGAACATCGATAAAACCTATCCCAATCTGCCTAAACTGATTGAAGATATGTTTGAAACCATGTATGCCTCACACGGTGTTGGGTTGGCTGCACCACAAATTGGAAAATCTATTAATCTTTTCATTATTGACACTACGCCATTTGCTGATGATGAAACGCCTCATACCCCAATAAAAAAAGTATTTATCAACCCTGAAATATTGGATGAAACCGGTGATGAGTGGGAATTTGAAGAAGGCTGCCTAAGCATTCCGCAAATACGTGAAAACGTGTGGAGGCAGGAACAGCTAACCATCCGCTATGTAGATGAGTTTTTTAATGAACACACCGAAACCTATGATGATATTGTAGCAAGGGTGATACAACACGAATATGACCACTGCCTGGGGGTGCTGTTTATTGATCACCTGTCGGAACTTAAAAAACGGTTGCTGAAAAATAAATTATTACGCATCAGCAAGGGCGATGTGGATGTAAATTACCGCATGCGTTTTCCCATATTAAAGTAAATTTTGTGTAAGCACGTGCATATTTACAAGCCTAATGGGCATATTCGCATCATGTTGCGTGTATTTATACTTTTTGCTGCACTTATGTGGTTGGGAAATACAAAAGTGAATGCACAAGCTTTTCCTTGTATTGATTCATTTCAAGTGAGTCCGTTTTTTCCGTGTCCCAATCCGCAGTTTTTTCCGGTATGCGGCTGTGATGGCAAAACGTATCGCAACGAATGTGAAGCCCGTTACCGTAATGGCGTGATGCAATACACCGATGGCACTTGCACCGGATATGAGTTTGATGTGTTGCCCAAATTAATTACCCAAACCAGCAATTACAGCACCAACTTCACCTTGGTGCAATCGGGTAATAACTTGCAATACACAAGGGTAGTAGTAGTCAATTCATTTGGACAAATATGTATCATCAGAGAAGTGCCACCTGTGTTACGCTTCGAAATGTCGATTGATTTTTTATCGTTAAGCTATGGTGTATATTTTGTATTGGTATATAACACTGATGGAGGTAGCTATCGATACGTATCGGTAGTGAGGGCTCAATGAAATTATCAACTTTATACATAACAAAATAATGCTGTAATAAATGGCCGTTTATTGCAATTGAATATTTAAAAGGGAATGAACATCACCTCTACTTTTTTTAAATAAAGGTGATGAACAAAATCAGAGATTTATCATTTACAAAAATTGCATGATGCTAGGATTACTTGATTAGTAATTTACTTACTGTAACATCATCATTTTTTGAATCAATAATTTTAACAATATACATGCCGGGCGTGAAGTATGCCGGGTTTATCAAAGCGTGAAAAACAATTTCACCTGAATATATTAATGTGCCCGATAAGTCATAGATACGCAACAGTTTGGTTTCACCATACTTACTTTCGATGACGATTTGGCTTTCACGATTAGCCGGATTGGGATAAATGAGCATACTATTAAATAAACGATCATCATCAGATATATAGGATTCAAACAACCTGTCAGCATGTGCAAAGCGACATGTAGTTGTATTAAATGTGATGTCCTGTGCCTGTTGAGCCTGTAAGTTATTTCTAACAGGATTTCCCCTTGAGTAGCAACTGATAGTTCGCATTGTACGTTCTTCACTTTCCTTTACTATCATTTTTGATTTTCCTGTATTGGAAAGTTTTATAACATAGTTCATCCTAGATTCATGGAATTGAACCGTTGTTTCGAATCGATTATAGCGTTCATGATGAACCACCAGATTTAGTTTCTCATCGCTGTAAATTCTACTCGTCACCTTGCCATTTGAATCGGAATAAAAATGACGCACAATTGTTTTTTTGTTGAGAATAGTAAGCGAAACCTTGCTGATAGGTTTGTTGGTGGCTGCATCAATAATTTGGAAATTTTGCTGATAATAAATTGGGCAGGCATTAACAGCATGAGCAAATAGCAATGCCATTAATAGGGTAATTAGTGTACGCATAACAGTAGGGATTAAAAGGTTTAACAATACTCTCAGAAAAAAAGAACGCGTTCTGATAACAAGTCAGTGTTTTATTTACTATTGGTTGCAAATTTTATTTACAAAATAAATATGCGTGAGAAGAGATTTCGACTTTGGCGATAAACCATTTTTTTCAAATGCTTCAGTTCTTTAACTATTGTGCATTTGTCTTAAGAAGTATGAAAATAACTAAATGCTTTTGCAGCAAATGACAAGATATGGAGCAAAGTTAACTGCATGAAAATATAAAAAAAGTTGGGACATCAAGTTATAACTAACTCAACATCCCAACTCCTCAAAAACTATACTCGCTTATTTACTTTTGCAACAACAAGCGTTGCGACACATAACCGTTTTCAGTAGCAATTCGAACAAAATAGATACCTGTAGGTTGAGCCTGTAAATCTATTTCAACTTCATTCGCAGTACTTACTTTAGCTTGTTGCCATACCAATTCGCCCACACTGTTATACACCATTACCGATTGCACAGCTTCATTTGTATTAGCTTTTATACGGAACAAACCGGAAGTAGGGTTGGGATATATCGTAAATTCATTTTTGGTAGCTGCAGCCGAAACGATGGTTTTCTCTTTTACACTTACTACTATTGGGAAAGTGCACACTTTAATCACCCTTACCTGGCCTGAATTATTGCTGTTCCCATCATTGTAAATTGCCCCAATTGCCAATACATCACCACTAGCCGAAAGTGAAACTGAACTGCCAGATTGATCATCTGCAGCTTCGCCATTAATATCGGCACCACGCTGCACCCAAGCACTTCCGCTCCAACTGTATACCTTTACCTGTCCTGCATTACTTCCGTTTCCATCATTAAATTTTGCCCCAATTGCCAATACATCACCACTAGCCGAAAGTGAAACTGAACTGCCTGATTGATCACCTGCAGATTCACCATCAATATCCGCACCACGCTGCACCCAAGCAGCACCAGTCCAACTAAACACCCTTACCTGTCCTGCATTACTTCCGTTTCCATCATTAAATGCTGCCCCAATTGCCAATACATCACCACTAGCCGAAAGTGAAACTGAACTG
>JBIINH010000032.1:0-17097 GCA_044337585.1 Bacteroidia bacterium | reverse complement strand
AAACCAAATTATTGCTAACAACAATTGAGGTACCTACACCACCTGAAAAGTGTATGCCACTAGAAGTGCCACTACTAGAGATAGTATCATAAGGCATTGTGCCTCCACCTATAGTATTATTACTTACCGTAACAACCCCACCTGCCACTAAAATGGGTTGAAACGCAATAGTTGTCGATCCAACATTTGAAATAATATTATTTGAAATAGTGATTGGGTTAGCAGTTGATACAGTGGTTTGTATTCGAATGATATCGGAAGCCACAGTTGAGGTCATAATTGGCCCGCTCCTGTCGACAGCAGCACCACCAATACTGTTCCCATTTATCAAATGTCCTGATCCTCCGTCAATTTGCAATATAGTCATCGCCACATTTCTAGTCAATGTTTGATAAATTTTATTATTTGTTATTCTCCAGAAGTCTCCGGCAGTTGTACTCAAGTTCACACCATTAAAACCGAAATTAACGAGCTCATTATTATCAATTGTATTGAAGTCGTTTGAAAATGCTCCTTGTGAAAATATGCAAGTATTTGGCATTCCTGTCGGAGTAATATTCCCTAGTGTGTCTCTGAAGAGACAACCAATAATAGCATTTGAGTCGTTTCCAGTGCCACCCACTTTGGTTGAACTTTGGAAGTTCAACATACCTACGGTGTTATTCACTCCTTCGATAATACAATTGGCAATGGTATCATTATCGGCATCTTCGAGTAAATTGATTGTTGAACCATTGAGTGTGCGGTTCATAAATCTAAGGAATCTTCCGGATCCACTAAAGTTTCCATCAATTCTTACCCTGTCTGCACCGCTTAGCCTAATTAGTCCTGTAGCTGCAACTGTCCCCGTAATATTTCGAATTGCGGGAGCACTTGGTTCAATACGTATGCTATAGTTGCCTGCACCTGTTTCAACTGTTTCATTCAATCCCACTAATCCGGTTTCCTCTATATCACTTGTAATTTGTATGGTAATGTTTCCGCCCACTACACTTGAGTTAATGTAACTAAACATTCCACCAGCTCCTGTTAAGGTGGTGAAAGGTTGACCTGTACCAACACTGAACGTACCACTGATAATAGCAAGAATTTTATACGAATTGAAAATAGGAAGTGTTGAAAGAGTATTGACATTTGTGCCTTCTACTCCACCTGGATTAGAGCCGATATTATTGGCAAGTGTAGAGTCCTGCGCTACAATAAAGTAGTATACGGAATCATCACCAATTACTCCTGTCATAAGTGAGTTGTTGATGGTAAATGTCCACGTGCTGTTTATCCCATTACCTGATGTTAACACACCAGCTGTAGATTGCAATGGACCCGCAGCAAACTTTTTAAAATAAATACGAGGTACAAATGTTCCTGTTGTGTAAATTCCGGTTGCATCTGTAATCGTAGCTACAATGGTTCTATTCGTTGTAGATAAAGTATTAGTTAAAATAGTATAATTTATTGTAGGAGGTGCCAAGTCTTGTTGAACAAAGTTTCCGGCATCTGCACCCATGTCTACAGGGGTAAGTGTGCTTCTTGTCTGGCCGTCAAAATCTACATCAGTCCCTACGCCAAACACAACACTTCCTGTTGCTTCAATTGGAGTAGGATTTGCAATGTTTATTCTAAGATTTACTGAATTGATATCACCATTTGCATTCAAGAAACCGGCTGTACCATTAATTGAATTGATATCAATACCAGAACCACCTTTCCAATTTGGCATGGAAGCAAATGGAGTAGTGCCTATGCGACCAATTGTATCAGCAAATAGTAAATTTGTATTGTTGGTAAGTGTTGTTGTATTGTTGAGCTGTATGGCGAAATGACCTGCACTACCTGCTGAAGCATTTGCTCTTACGTTAGTGAAAATATTGTTTCGAACATCGTCAGTTCCACCACCTGTACGCTCGAAGGCGAAACTATTGCTTGTGCTGGTAATCACGTTATTTCCACCTACATATACCGTGTTAAAATAGATATTGCTGTTGCCTGAATTTTTGGAAATGCCACGAAATACAGCGCCTGTAGTGATTGAATTACCTGCCGTATCAATTCCCAATCGAATGATATTGTTATTTACATTATTTACACCTGCTGCCAAGTCAATACCAGTTAATAATGCAAAAGGATTGCCTGCCCATACCATTTGAGAATGAATTTTATTGCGGTGCAATAAGTTATTGGTACCAGCCGGGGTAGAGAAGAATATACCAACATTTTGTATGGCTGTTGTAGTATTTGTAGATGTAAGGTGCAATCCACTAATAGTGTTTTGTCTTACTTCAAATGTTCCAACTGTACCTGATACAATAATTCCGCCAATTGAAGCATTTAATCCACCAGCCGTTGTTTGTGACTCTGAGTAGATGTTTCTAATCACATTATTGGAAACGTTATATGTCCCGTTGATTGTAGGGTTCACAAATATACCGCGCGTAGCAGTTGTGTGCGTACCCGTAACAGTATGGAAATTGAAAATATTGGAGATATAATTATTGAAAATATTATGTATTGGTGTTCCTGAAGATGGGTTATTGAAAATACCTGAAACACGTTGCTGTGTTGTGCCTGATGTAGCTATTGAATACACACGAATACTACCGGTTAGTGAAGATGTGTCACCAATCAGGTTATTAAATACATTAATATTGGTTCCGTTAAACACATTTATTCCGAAAAACTCCGGAGCTGTGGAAGTGGTGGTTCCAAAAATATCATAACCACTAATGATATTATTAGCGATATTGAATGTATTACCTGTTCCTCCACCCGTTCGAATACCCATTGCTCCACCTGAAGTTGTTGATGATATATTAATTGTTATTGCTCCATTTGTAGTACGAGATCCGATTAGGTTTCCTATTAAAGTTCCTAAATTTACATTACCATTGACAATGTTGAACCCTAAGAATGAAATAGAAGAGGTACTAGAACTTGAGTAAAGGATATTTGTGATGGTATTTCCTTGAATAGAACTAGGTACACCAAGGCCTACTGATATATCAAATACATTAAATGTTTGTGTAAAAGCACCATCTAGTTGGTAATTTCCCGTACCCGATGCATTATTTCCTCCAATAAAGTTATTATCGATAACAAACCCACTTGCACTTGTTAGGTTGGCAACATTTGGTGTAATCCAAAGTACACGGTGCACTGGACCTGCGGTGAATGTTCTTAAAGCAGTTTGATAAAACTTGTTGCCTCGTATTCTCCATTCACTGTTATTGGCACCAACATAGATAGCTGCGCTTGCTGCAGTAGGGCTAAAGAAGTTATAAATATTACAGCTGTCTATGATATTGTTATCATTATTGGCAATAACCGTTGTAGCACTCCCAATGGATGATATAGCTGCTAATGGCAAAGTAGAACCTTCCTCACGAATGTCACAAAACTTAATGGTGTTAAAGTCATTCCCAGTTGTACCAGTTGTTGTGCCAAAATTAACTACTCCTGCACCTGCACTACCCAATGCTGTAGTGTTACCACCTCTTAAATCAGTATAAAAAATGCGGTTACTGTCAGCATCATTAATAAAGCGAATAGTTGGTGCAATTAAATTTGTATTTCGAATAATCAGGTTGTTTCCAGAAGTGAATCCTCCTGTACCTCCCTGGCGACCGTCAATGATATAATGAGAGCCATTGTTGATATCGAATGTAGCAACTCCGCTATTTCCTGCTATGCTTGATGAAATACCAGTGGCAGGCCTGATGGTAACTGTATTGGTTGTTGATGCGCTTGCATATGAATTAAGTACAATCGGAAAAACTTCGCCTGTTAGTGTATCATAACTTATATCTTGAAGTACAAATGATACAGGTCCACTCACCCCAAGATTTGAAAGTGTGTTAATTGCATTTGTAATAGTTGGGAAAGTTTGTCCTGCTCCAACATTGTAAGTTCCATTAAGTGGTGATGCAACCGAACGGCTACCAGCCGGATTACCATTAATCGGAGCATAATTGATTCCGGATAAAAATATACTGTCAAGTTGGGCGTCAATGATATTCGACAAGCCCGCTGTATCTCTGATGTCGTAGGTTAGCCAGAAATAATTGATTCCTGTATTCAATATTTGTGATCCTGTAACATAAAATGTTCCCGAAGGTGTTGCAGTGGTTCCGAATAAAACCGAAGTATTAAAAGTTGGGTTAGATCCGGTGTAGAAAATTTTGGCAGCTGAAATATCTGTAGCAGCAGTTGAGCCTGCTGTATTTAATTTAAACGATGTAGCTTGTAATGCATTTGCTCCCCTAACGGTGCGAACTGGAATAGATAAAACAACATTATTGTTAGAGCCCCTTGGCAAAACACCGGTTAGCTGAACAGCCGTTGCCGTGTCAAAGGCCATCAGGTTAATGGCTTGTGGGGTAAGATTGTCTTCCCATGCACCCATATCAGGAGTACCTGCATTACCGGTATAGCCCGGATATCCTGCACGAATTGTATTGTTAAAATCAAAGCCAATACCTGCTGTTGGTGTTGAACCTGCCTCAGCAAATGTGGCTATGCTTGGATTAATTTTTAAGAAATTGGCATTGGCACCAGCAATACTTAAAAATGAAACTGCTTCTGTTTGTGATAAAGTATCTCTTGGAGTTACACGTGTGATGTATGCTGCAAGTGTTTGATCTGAGTTGGTTCCATCATAAAAAATAAGATTGGTAGAACTAGGTACACCTGCATAAAACAAGTTGTTATTCGAGCTATTATCATAATTGTTTAATGCTGTTCCACTGCGGTGGTAAGCCACTGTTCTTCCCGCACCAATTGAGGTAGAGTTATTTACTAAAATATTATTTCTTAATATAAGATTTGCAGTGGTTGCAGTGGCATTTACGGTATGGAAAAGGGCTGCAGTTCCGAAAGCTGTACCTGTAGATGTAGCATTTAAATGAACCGTGTTGTGTGAGACACTGATATTAACGAGGGTACTCGCACTTGTGATGTTGATTCCACGAATGGAAGGTGCTGTAGTAGGTGTAGCTGTAGTAGTATTAGGTGCACGTAAATCAGCAATTAAATTGTTGGTGATAAATGCAGTACCCACCGGTGAAACAGTTCCCATGATTATTCCTGATACGAAAGCTGCAGTGCCGGTTGAGAAAATATTGTAAATCCTATTTTGGGCTACATTATGTGTACTTATAGTTGTATTTATAGCAGCTACTGTGGTCCCTGTAGTACTGATATTATGAAGCGTGTTTCTAAGAATTTGTTTTGTTCCTGCTCCTGAAATAGAATATATCCCATATGTTATACCCGTTCCCAAGTGGTTGATATTGTTAATTAAATTGTTGTTGTAGCTTTCATTATTCGGACTACCAATATTGTAAATACCATACAACGTTCCTGTTCCGGTAGTTTTTTGGCAAGAGATGTTAAAAATAGAATTGCTATCCACTATGATTGTGCCAGTAGAAGCTTGAATCCCATACATGGTTGATGCGGTACCTAAACCTGTAATGCTAAGGTTGCTGATGGTATTTCTCCTTATAGTGGTAGTAGATACACCGTTGCTCCCACCAGTTTGAAATATGCCAATTGTCGTACCTCCTGTTATTCCATTACGTGTGATATTATCCACAGTATTGCCAATAAAATTATTGATGGGTGTAGCACCAATATAGTAAATACCATAAAGTATTTTAGATCCTGCACCAGCTGTATTTAAGGTGGTACGTGTTACGGTATTGTTATTGATATTTAATGTAAGTGTAGGTGCTGTAGTCACACCAATATTATGATGCGTACCGGTTCCGTTAGCTCCATCTAAAATAACCGAGTCGATGATATTGTTGGTAATATTCAAATTGCCACAAGCAACCTGACTTAATATGGCTTGAGAAACCCCTGTACCTGAGTAGCGGAATCCATAAATATAGTTGCCTCTTACATTTACATTGGTAGCAGCTGTGTTCACCCAAATTGCAGTAAATGCAACTGTAGATGCTGAGGTATTATTGCAATTTAGGAATTGGTTGCTATCAATATTGATGATATTACCATTGGCACCGGATGTTGCCATTTCTAGGTCAAGACACCAAGTAATTGCTCCTGTATTTGTACCAGCCGTGATGCTGATAGTATTCTTTTTAATATCACAACTTGCACCCGGTGAGGAATTAAATAACCAAATACCTCTGTTTCCACCTCCATGGTTGATCCCCGCACCATTGTTATTATTCACAAAGTTATTTGAAATATTAAACGACCATTGGTTATTGATGAGCATAGCTCCGCAAGCCATTGTAGCTCCAGAACCTCCGCCAAAATTAATAATGGTATTTCCGGTTGAAGATAGTTGTCCGCCAATGTCATTATTTAAATCGGCTAGTGTGTAAGGGCTTGGTGCAGCAAAACCTGATAATAATATTCCAAAATGGCAGTTTTGGATAGTATTACCCCAAATGCGGTTATTTGAACTTGCTCCGGCTACACTGGTTACAACAGTTGCTGTACTTAATGATGTACGGGCTGCATTTACAAATTCAATAGCTACCGAACCTGCAGCATTTTGGCGTGGCCCCGCAGCCGAAGCTGTTGAGTTATCTCTATTAAGTGTTATTGTAGCGTTTTGGATGGTGTTGTTATTACAGCCGTTGTCGCCATTTGCTTTGTAGAAACCTAAACCCACTTCCATCTGAGTAGTTGGCGTTGTATTGGCAAATGCTTCAGCTAAATTAATTCCATTAATAGTAATATAATCAGAGCCTTCAAAAGCCCACATTACATCCACCGAGTCGATAGAGCCTGCCAGTTTTGAACCGCTAAATGCAGTGATTACCGGATTGGCACCAACACCATTTTTTTGGAAAATGATGGGATTGGCAGCAGTTCCCGTTGCAGTCATGATAATTGCAGCAGTGAGTGTTTCGGTATGACCCGCAGCTACATTGATAATGACGCCACCTGTGCCTACACCATTGGTATTTAATGCGCTAACTGCAGCTGCTATGCTGGCAAAGTTGCCGGGGATGGTTCTGGTTCCGGTTAGGGGTTGGGCAAAAGTTATTGTACCTAAAAGTAGTGCTGTTACAAGCACTAAATATCTGCGCGTGGCAAATGATGATATCTTTTTCATAATAAAATACTGATGTAAATAATCCGCTAATATAGCCTTATCGACTTGATTGTCCAACAACTGTTGAATAAATTACACAAAAGCGATAGTTGATTTAATACAAGTGTTTTGCATCACAAAATTATGCGGCCAAATGCAAACATTTTGATGTTTATTTGCACTTCTTTATTTGTGAACACAATCACCGACATTAAAAAAATTATAGGCTCTGATTTAGATTTGTTTGAAACCAAATTTAGGGAAGCCATGCGCTCAAAGGTTCCCTTGCTTGATACCATAATGACCTATATTGTAAAAAGAAAGGGTAAGCAAATTAGGCCAATGTTTGTATTTCTAAGTGCGTATTATTTTGGTAATATCAATGACCGAACACACCGCGCAGCAGCTTTGGTAGAGTTGTTGCATACGGCCACTTTGGTACATGATGATGTGGTAGATGATAGTGATGAAAGACGTGGATTTTTTAGTATAAATGCACTTTGGAAAAATAAAATTGCCGTATTGGTAGGAGATTATTTGTTATCAAAAGGCCTTTTACTTTCTGTTAAAAACAAAGATTATGATTTGTTGGAAATTGTGAGCAATGCCGTTGAAGCTATGAGTGAAGGAGAGTTGCTGCAAATTGAAAAATCAAGAATGCTCAATTTGTCAGAGGATGTATACTTTGAAATTATTCGAAAAAAAACTGCTTCATTAATAGCAAGCTGTTGTGCAACCGGTGCTGCATCTGCAGGTGCCACAGTTGAGCAAGTTGAGTTGTTCAGGCAGTTTGGAGAAAAGGTTGGACTTGCATTTCAAATGAAAGATGATCTATTGGATTATGCAGATACCATTCAAACTGGAAAGCCAGTAGGAATTGATATCAAAGAAAAGAAACTGACTTTACCTGTAATTTATGCATTGAACAATGCTGATAAATCTACCAAGTCGTGGATGATTAATGCCATAAAAAACCACAATACAGATAAAGTAATAGTTGCTAAGGTAATAGCTTTTGTTGTGAAAAGTGGAGGCATAGAGTATACTGTAAAAAAGATGGAACAGATAGTGGAAGAAGCCAAGTCAATTTTAAGGCAAGTAGGTACTTCAAATACTTCTTCCTCACTCGAAGCATTGGTTGATTTCTCTATTAATAGGTCAAAATAAATTTATTTAAAAATACGTAGCTCAACGCGTCTATTGGCAGCATGCTGCTCTTCTGTACATTCCTTCTCATCTACACAATCATTTAGTAATTTGTCTTCACCATATCCACGTATCACAATTTTTGAAGCTGGTACTCCTTTACTTAATAAATAGTTTCTAGCTTCTGTAGCTCTTCTAAGCGATAAATCTTTGTTGTATATGGCTGTTCCACGGCTATCTGTATGTGCATCAATTTGTATCTTTATTTTATTACCTTGTCTTATTGTAGTGGCTGCCGAGTCAAGAATATGCAAAACTTCAGGCACTAACTTTGCCTCATTAAAACCAAAGTTTACATTGCTAAATACTAGTTTAAGTAAAGATTCATCTTGATCAACATATTCTTCTTCTACAGGTGGCGATGGCTCTACTTTTTTATTCTCGATTGAGGTTACAGGCAATGTTTCAGCCACGGGCTTAGGTTCTTCTTTTTTGGGAATTGATGTAACACTATCTGTAGGTACGATAGTCTCTGCAATGATAGGTACAGCAACTACTGCAGTAGGTGTAATAGGCAGTGGTGGAATTTGAATTTTTGGTGCTTCAATTTTCTCTTCCAATTTTGTTTGCTCTGCTATTATTTCTTCTTTACGTTTTGCTGTTTCAGCATTGTTGGTGCTATCTAATCGTTTTGCCATTTGCACCAATTCTTGCGACTTACTTTTTGGATATTCTCTAAAGTAGTAAACCAAATCATCACCTTCATCGCTTGCTCTGTTTGATGAGAAGTATCCTGTTGCACCATTGTTGTAGCAGGTAAATGCATAGTCATCCCTAAATGAATTGTAGGGTTTTCCCATATTTAGTGGGGAAGAGGCAGTTCCAAATTTTGTTAAGGTAGCTGTGTAAATATCATATCCGCCATATCCGTTTAAACCCTTTGATGAGTAATAAAACCTATTACCATTTACATACGGATACAATTCATGTTCTTCAGAATTTACACTTTTACCCATATTTACGGGTTCGCCCCATTCTCCATTTTTACCTCTCTTTACAAAATATAAATCATATCCGCCAATTCCGCCAGGCATATCGCTTGTAAAATATAAAATATTATCATCAGGTGAAATATAAGGGTGCGTGCAATTGTAGTCTTTGCCATTTATGGGAAGCGGTTTCACATTCACAAATTGACCATCTTCTAACACTGCTTCGTAAATATTAAAGTTGAGTATATATTCTTTGCCTTCTGCTGTTTTTCTACTTTTTATTTTTTTTGAAACATCCGTATTAGCTGCGAAATATATTTTCCCTTTTTGCCCGCATACTGATGGAAAGCCTTCATTCCCTGTAAAAATAATTGAGTCGATGTATTTTGTATTTTCTAGAAAGTGAATGCTGTCACTTCGAAATGCAAAATCTAGGTCGAAAATTGACATTGAGAAATAAGGCTCTTTGTTTCTGGCATGCGCATAAATAATGCCTTCATTAAATAATGCATGCCCAAGACTTTGTCCACTCACATCTAAATTGGTAGCTGCAATATATACCGGTTTCAAAAGAGAATCATTTGCTATGGCCCAGTTTATCGAACGCAAGTGAAAACTACCATAAGGGTCTTGGTGTTCAGTTAATTTTTGATAACGTTTGAAGGTAATTTTTGCTTCTTCATATTTACCATTAAATTTTTGCATAATGGCAAGCTCCAATATATATTCTGGTTTGGTATCTGAAGCTTTATCTACTAACTCTTGGTAATAGGATTCTGATTGTGTGTATTGGAAAGAATATTGATGGCATCTTGCTAACTGGGCAAGCACGTAGAGTTCTGTTTTTTCGGGCAATACCATTGATAATGCCATGCTGTAATTTTGAATAGCATCGGAATATAGAAAGTCTTCATAATAATCATCACCAGTTTGAATCTCTTTTTTTTGAGCGAAGGCTGTAAACGAAATGCAGAAGAAAACAAAACATATGAATATGGTAAGAAACTTAAATAGCCTCATAGATTATCGAACAGAGATTTTAGAAAGGTGAGAAATTATTTCATCAACATATGTGCGCTCATTGCAAAGCCTTGGCACTTTATGCTGACCACCCAATTTCCCATTTCGTTTCATCCATTCATGAAACGAGCCTTTGGGTAGCTTCGCAACGATTGGAAAAGTCATGGCAATATTGTTGTATCGCTTGGCTTCGTAATCAGAGTTTATGCTTTTCAGTTTTTGGTCAAGGTATATTGAAAACTCTTCCATATTCTCGGGCTCTTCTTCAAACTCAATCAACCACTCATGTGTGCCAACTGTATTGTTTTCGTGAAATATCGGTGCCACGGTATATTCTGCAAGTGTGGCATTAAATGCCATGCAACTTTCTGTTATAGCCCTGTCTGCATTTTCAATAATCAGTTCCTCGCCAAAGGCATTTAAAAAGTGCCGTGTGCGACCTGTGATTTTGAAAAGGTAAGGATTGGTAGATGTAAACTTGATGGTATCGCCAATTATATATCGGCTTAGGCCAGAGTTGGTGCTAATGATAAGTGCATAGTTTTCATCTACACGTACTTCATGCAAATCATATGTTTTTGGATGGTCTTTGCCATATTCCGACATGGGCATAAACTCAAAATATATGCCGTAGTCTAGCATCAATAGTAAGTCCGATTGGTTGAGTGAATATTGGATGCCTAAAAATCCTTCAGATGCATTATAGGTTTCGTAGTAATGCATATTAGATGCTTTAATCAATTTTTTAAAGCGCTCACGATAGGGTTCAAAACTTACGCCTCCATGAATGTACAATTCAAGGTTGGGCCATATTTCTCTTAGATTTTTCTTTCCAGTAATTTCAAATAGTTTATCAATCAGCATCAAGGTCCAAGTGGGCACTCCTGAAATATTGGTTACATCTTCGCCCACGGTTGCCCAAGCCATGCGGTTTATTTTCTCGTCCCAATTTTCCATGATGGCAATACTCAATTCGGGCGTACGAAAAAAGTGAGCCCAAAAAGGCATGTTCTGCATCATCACAGCTGATAAATCGCCATAAAAAGAATCGTTGTAAAGTCTATTTAGTTGGTGGCTTCCACCAATAATCAATCCTTTTC
This sequence comes from Bacteroidia bacterium, assembly GCA_044337585.1. GTDB lineage: Bacteria > Bacteroidota > Bacteroidia > UKL13-3 > UKL13-3 > CAYSBE01. The sequence goes on along the minus strand of JBIINH010000032.1, from coordinate 5,773 downwards.
CATCAAATACATTGGCGTTATCATTGTTTAATATATACATCATCAGGGTGTCTTTGCCTCCCTGAAAATGACATTCGTCAAGACTCTCGTAAGTTACGGGCAGAAATTTACTTTTAGCTGCGGTTGTGCCTGAAGATTTTGCAAACCATTTTATCTCTGATGGCCAAAGCACATTTTGCTCGCCTTGCATTATCCGGTCGATATATGGTTTGTGGGTTTCGTAGTTGCCAACCGGAACTTCGCGTTTAAACTGTTCCGAATTTTTTAGGTGCTCATATCCATATTGTTTTCCCCACGCAGTGTCTTTTGCTGTTCTCAAAAGTTTGGTTAGCATTTCTTGCTGCACATCATGGGGTTGATAAACGATACGTTGTAGCGCATTTTCGCGTTTTCTCAGGTACCATGATATGAGTGAATGAATGATGGGCATGTCACAAATTTTGCAATTTCATTGGAATAATCGCTATGCTCATACAAAATAGTTGTTTATAACTTAGGAGTCATTTTATAACTGGCAAATGATGTGATGAGCTTGAAGGCTTCATTATACCTTGAAAAGGTGAGCTCATCAGGTACATCGCCTACATCATGATAATAATTGTATTTACCCATAAGGTAGAAAAAAAACGCCCGCACGCCATTTTCAGAAAAGTAATAATGATCACTGTTTGGTGCTTTACCACGCGCTTTGATATCGGGCAAATAATTATTTTCAAGGTTAATGAGCGTAAGATCCAAGAAGTCCTCTTTAAATATTTCCCCATTTACCACCGTCATTCCTTCATCACCTGTTCCCATCAAGTCCAAATTAATCAACAAGCTTATTTGGTTTAATGGAAACAAAGGATTTTGGGTGTAGTAATACGAACCAAACAATCCGGCTTCTTCTCCCGAAAATGCAATAAACGCAACAGAATATGCAGGGGGAAATGTTGTATAATATTGCATGATATCAAGCATCATGGCTACGCCACTGGCATTGTCGTTTGCACCCCGAAATATGGCATCAGGTCCAAGCATGCCTAAATGGTCGTAGTGCGCGCTAAATACCACAAACGAATCTGGCTGCGTTTTGCCTTTGATGAAACCCACCAAATTTTCAGCGATATGCTGTTTCAAATCGGGTGATATATCAATTTTAATTCGTTTGCTAAATGATTTTATTTTATCATCCAATACATAAAACACCGGAAAGGCATCCCACTCAGTAGCCACGCTCCATGTTAGCTTCTTTTGTTTGGTATAAATAATGCCACGAGCTTTATATTGGTTTTTTAAAATTTTTACCATGCGGTCTTTGTTTTTGAGACGCGCTTCTTTTAATCCATCAATTACCAACATACTTTTAAAGAAGGCTGTTTTTTCAAATTTCTCAAACAGCATATTGTTATCAACCGTTGCCGAATCAACGTACACCAAATCAAATACCCCCGATAGTTTTGAACATCCCGCACCAGGAATATAATCTACACCAGCTTCTAATTCAATATTGTCAATGGAAAAAGTGAGTTTCCCCGGGAAGGTCACAACTGGGAAGCCATAATCTTGCACATAATCTTGTGTAAAGGATTGCAACCCAACTTTTCTAAATTCGGCCTTGATAAATTCAGCGGCATGTTTACTACCATCTTTTAGGTAACCCCGGCCAGACATGCGGTTGCTGCATAGCGAATCCGTAACCCTTCTGACATAGCCTAAATCTTGCGCGTATGTTGCTAAAGCTAGGCTTATGAAACATAATACCCCAAGCAGTTTATTTCTCATAAGATAAACATGTTTGTTATATTTTTTTGATAGTGAAGTGGTAGGTTTCCATTATCAGGTTAGCCAACAATTTTTTGCAAGCAGTTTCTACTTGTTCGTTTGCCTGTGCTTCTGATTCAGCTTCAATTTCTAATGTGATGTGTTTGCCAATGCGCACATTTGCAATATTGGCTAAACCAATATTTTTCATGCTTCCGGTTACGGCTTTTCCCTGTGGGTCAAGAAGCGCTTTTTGAGGCATTACATCAATTTCTGCAATAAATTTCATATGTTTTTTTTGGGTAAAAAGTGTTGTATAATAGCGATAAGAATATAAAGTAAAATGGAGATACCAATACCTGGAATTTGGAAAAATGCTATGCTAAGTGCTCCTAATATAATAAGCAGGTACTGGGTTTTATTTTCAGCAAATGAGTAGGTCTTAAATTTTAAAGCCGGCATGGCTATTTCACTGGTCAATAAATAGGCTGAGGCTATGGGAAAAAGTTTTAAAAATATTTGTTGTTGAAAAATAGGAGCAAGTGCAATGTGTTGGTCCATGGCAAATGGGATACTTAAAATTAAAAAAGCATTTGCTGGAGTTGGCAATCCGATAAAACCATTTGTTTGACGTGTATCTATGTTGAAAGTAGCCAATCGAATGGCCGAGAAAACCGGAATTAAAAAAGCTACATACGGTGTGATGCAAAAGCCATCCATATTTAGGCATTTGCCAGCAAACATATAAAATATCATACCCGGTGCTACACCAAAACTCACTACATCAGCCAAAGAGTCGAGTTGTTTGCCAAGCTCTGATTGTGCATGCAAGGCCCGTGCAATAAATCCGTCAAAAAAATCGAGTATGCCAGCTGCAACTATAAAATAGCCTGCCATGTATAGCGAACCATTTAATGCCTCAATAATGGCCAAACAACCTAGTATCAAGTTGGCAGATGTCAATGCATTGGGAATATGTTTGCGAATCTCGTCCATGTTTATTCACAACAAATTAAGCATTTCGCACCAAGCTTACCAAGCAGTGGTTTGATTTTTGGCAATGTTACTCTACATTCGTAGCATGCATTTTTATAAATTAATGTTAATCATACTGTTATTCAGTATTTGTTGGGTAAGTACAAATGCCCAAAGATTAACAGCAGGACAAAAACTTGGCAATAGTTTTGTGATAGCTTATCCCAAAAAGGGAGAAATCAACAGGCTTGAGCTGCTCTCATCAAAAGCCGAAATGGTAAATGGTAAATTGAATATCGTTTACAATTTAGCAGATGGAAGCATGGTGCAAATCAATGGTATCCCGAAATCGTGGCTAAAAGACACGGCCTGTGTTACTGATAAAGTACAGATGGTTTACATCTCTGGAAACCAAGATACCACTTTGGTGTCGCGCAGCACTTTGCGAATAAGAATCAAATGCATGCAACCGAAAGTTGGCGAACCTTTGTTGGTTTATGTATTGGGTAGGGTTAGCAAATCAAATCGGGCCAACACATTTGAAACAAATTACTTTGGCTTGGTACCAGTAGCTGAAATGATGCAAGAAACCAATTAAGAATTTTATTAAAAGACATTTCAAATTACCTAAATATTATGAATAAATTTTATACGCTTACCCTTTCTATTTTGCTGTTGCTTGGATCTGCATCAGCGCAACTTTCACCTGCGTTGCCATCTGATAGTGCGCAAACACTTGACGTGCTTTTTAGAAAAAAATTCGAAGCCAACCGCATTTTGGCCGAACAAATTGCTGCTGAAAAAAATATCAAATTGAGAAGGGTAACGCCTAATGGACAAGTTATCGAGTTTGAAACATTTGATGCAAATGGAAACATGCTTTTTAGAACCACGACCAACGTAGGTGCAGGCAGAACCATATCAACCAATAGGGTTTGGCCAGGGGGCACAGTAGGCACTGCACTCACAGGTGTGGTGAGTGGCAATAGACTTGGTATTTGGGATGGTGGTGCAACACTTGTATCGCACCAAGAATTTGGCACTAGGGCCACGCAAGTTGATGGTGCTACACAACTAAGCGATCATGCTACGCATGTGGCGGGTACTATGGTGGGTGCGGGCGTTTCAGCAAATGCAAGAGGCATGGCCTATGAAGCCAACCTACGTTGTTATGATTGGAACAATGATGAATCAGAAATGGCCAGTGCAGGTTCCAACGGAATGTTGGTTTCCAACCACTCATATGGCACCATAACAGGATGGTATTTTGATGGCGCTGATGATATATGGTATGGCGACCCAGGTGTTAGCCTTACAACAGATTACAAATTTGGCTTTTATGATTCGCAAGCTGCACAATGGGATTTGATTGCTTTCAACAACCCTTTTTACCTGATATGCAAAGCAGCCGGAAATGATAGGGGTGAAGACCGCTCTTCTAGTACTTGGTTTTATGCCGATGGCACACCGGGTTCAGGAACACCTCCTGGTCAAGATGGTGGAACCAACGGATACGATTGTTTGCCTACTTATTCTACAGCTAAAAATGTGTTGACGGTAGGCGCAGTTCGCAAGATAAATAATAACAATACCAACAACGGATGGACACAAATATCTGATGTAGTGATGTCGACTTTTAGCGGCTGGGGTCCAACAGATGATGGACGCATTAAACCCGATGTAGTAGGTTGCGGAGTAAATGTATTTTCTGCAGGTTCTGCCTCTACTACCAACTACACCACAAAAAATGGAACATCAATGGCCAGTCCTAATGTGTCGGGTTCGTTGCTATTGGTTCAACAACATTTTTCCAACTTAAAAAACCGCTATTTGCGCGCTTCTACACTCAAGGGATTAACCATCCACACAGCTGATGAAGCCGGTAACGTTGGCCCTGATTATGTATATGGTTGGGGATTGGTTAATATAGCCAAAGCTGTACAACTTATCACAGATTCAAATCAAAACAGCATTCAAGAAAGAACTTTGACTAATGGCGCATCGTTTACACAAAATATAGTTGCCAATGGCAATATGCCTTTACGCATCACCATTTGTTGGACCGATAGGGCAGGCACACCTGTTGCCCCTGCTTTAAATCCTACCAATAGAATGTTGGTAAACGATTTGGATATTCGCCTCACAAGGGTAAGTGACAATACGGTTTTTTCTCCGTATATCCTTAATCCTGCTACGCCTAATATTGCAGCCACTACAGGTGATAATATCCGCGACAATGTAGAGCAAATTTATTTGGCCACCCCTGCCGCTGGTGCATACACACTGAGTGTAACACACAAAGGTGTTTTGGTAGGCAGCACACAAACCTATTCAATCATTATAAGCGGATTGGTAGCCAATCCATCGGCATCTTTTGCAGTAAATAATAGGTTCCCTTGCACTACACAATCAGTAACGTTTACAGATTTGTCTACAGGTGGTATAAGCTCAAGGGTGTGGTCATTTCCTGGTGGAAATCCATCTACATCTACTGCTGCAAATCCGGTGGTTTCTTATTCGGTAGCGGGAAGATATTCTGTAGCACTAAAAGTAACCAATGCATTGGGCACCGATTCAGTATTTTTTACAAACTTTATTACATCTGGTGGAAATACGTTGCCATTTACCGAAACATTTGAAGACAACTCAAACACCCGCTCGCAATGGACCATACAAAATACAAATAATGATACCACATGGAGGCTGGCAACAATAGGCGGTACCACTCCCGGAGACAAAGCTTATTGTATGCCTTTTTTCAACTATACCAACACGGGTAGGCGAGATGGTTTGCTAACACCTGTATTGAGTTTAAGAAGTTACACCAATCCGGTATTAACTTTTAGTCATGCTCACGCGCTTTTTCCGGGTAATGCTCACGATTCATTGGTCATTTGGATTTCAACAAACTGTGGAAGTAGTTGGGTAAGATTGGCGTCATATAGAGGTCCAACACTTGCCACCGCACCTGATACTAGCGAAGAGTTTTATCCTCAATCTGCATCTGAATGGTGCTCAACAAACTGTAAAACCATTTCGCTAAATGCCTATAGTG
>JBIINH010000031.1:0-17168 GCA_044337585.1 Bacteroidia bacterium | reverse complement strand
TGTAAACATTGTTAATAATATTTACATTAAAATCACATGCAAGAAACAGCACCATCAGTTAACGCTCACCTTAAATTTCGGCACCAATCTGGTAATAAGTTTTTTAACACTTTACGTAAACGTGTTGATGCCTATTTTATTGAAAATAAGATAGATAAACACGCAAATGCAACCATGAAATGGAAGTCAATTATTTTGATTTCGGGTTATGTTATTCCTTTTCTTTTATTGTCATCTCAACCCGCTACATATGTTGTCATCTCATTATGGCTTGTTATGGGTATTGCAAAAGCAGGTATTGGCATGAGTGTAATGCACGATGCCAATCACGGAGCATATTCTCAAAACAAAAAAGTAAATCAAATTTTTGGTCACACCCTAAACATGCTTGGCGGATCTGTATTTAATTGGAAACTTCAACATAATATACTTCATCACACTTACACCAACGTGACTCATGTTGATGAAGACATTACAGATAGATTAGTTTTAAAATTTTCACCGCACACGAAAGTTAAGTCATTTCATAAATTTCAATGGATATATGTATTTTTCTTTTACGGATTAATCACATTATACTGGGTAGTGCTAAAAGATTTTGTGCAATTGTTCAAATTTGCAAAAATGGGCGTTAACAATAATTCTAAAGCAGAAAACACTAAACTACTCATAAAAATCACAATCATTAAAGCTGTTTATTTAACAGTTATGTTGGGGATTCCTGTTTGGGCATGGCATATTCCATTTAGCACCGTGATTACCGGATTTCTATTAATGCATTTTACTGCAGGTATTATTCTTTCAACCATATTTCAGCTGGCGCATACGGTAGAGCACACAACCCACCCGATGCCTGATGAAAACGGAGTGATTGATAATGAATGGGCTATTCACCAAATGGAAACTACTGTAAATTTTGCACGAAAAAATAAATTGTTGAGTTGGTATGTCGGTGGTCTTAATTATCAAGTTGAGCACCATTTGTTTCCAAAAATATCACATGTACATTATCCAGCCATTGCCCCAATAGTAAAGCAAACTGCTGAAGAATTTGGCGTGCCATACAATGAAAATGACACATTTGCCATAGCATTGGCATCCCATGTTCGATTGCTTAAACGATTTGGCACTATTGTGCCAAATTTTGAAACCGCAATTGGATAACAATATCCTGTCATCCTAATTATAAAATTGCAATAATTTGATATTAGTGGGTTTTATACTCACTTGGTTTCTTATTTTCGCAAATATTTTTATAATTATTATATGCAACACACGTCACTTAGCGAACAGGAAATTCAACGCAGAGAAAAACTTGCCAAACTACATGAAATGGGTATTGACCCCTATCCGGCAGCCTTGTTTCCAATTAATACTTCTGCAAATGATATTCTAACCCACTACGAGCAAGATAAAATTGACTATAAAAATGTAACCATCAGCGGGCGCATTATGAGTATAAGGGATATGGGAAAGGCTTGTTTTGCATTGTTGCAAGATAGCTCGGGCCGCATACAGATATATGTGCGCAGAGATGATATCTGTAAGGGTGAAGACAAAAGCCTGTATGATGTGGTATTTAAAAAACTAATTGATATTGGTGATATTATAGGTGTGAAGGGCTATGTATTTACTACCAAAATGGGAGAAACCACCGTGCATGCAGAGGAACTCACTATACTTTCGAAGGCACTGAAACCACTGCCGATTGTAAAAGAAAAAGACGGGGAACTTTTTGATGCGGTTACCGATGCAGAGTTTCGCTATCGCCAACGCTATGTTGATTTGATTACCAATCCGGTAGTGAAAGATACGTTTGTAAAACGAACCAAATTGGTAAATACCATTCGTAATTTTTATAATAACAAGGGATACTTAGAAGTAGATACACCTGTATTGCAAGCCATTCCTGGAGGTGCAGCTGCCCGTCCGTTTATCACTCATCACAATACGTTGGATATACCCATGTATCTGCGTATTGCCAATGAATTGTATCTGAAACGACTGATCGTGGGAGGCTTTGATGGGGTGTATGAATTCTCACGCAATTTCCGCAACGAGGGTATGGACCGCACACACAACCCGGAGTTTACTGTAATGGAACTTTACGTAGCTTACAAGGACTACGATTGGATGATGGACCTGACAGAAGAATTGCTGGAAAAAATTGCACTTGAACTACATGGAAAAACGGAAGTGCAGGTAGGTGATAAAACAATTGATTTTAAACGCCCCTTTAAACGTATCACCATGTTTGATGCCATCAAAGAACATACCGGAATAGATATTAGCCAGATGGAAGAAGATGGACTTCGTGATGTATGCAAGCAGCTGCATATAGAAACAGATGCCAAGATGGGCAAAGGCAAATTGATTGACGAAATATTCGGGGCTAAATGCGAAGGCAATTATATTCAACCTACGTTCATCACCGATTACCCGATTGAGATGAGCCCGCTTACAAAGAAGCACCGCAGCAAACCCGGATTGGTTGAGCGTTTTGAGTTGATGATAAATGGAAAAGAATTGGCCAATGCTTATTCTGAATTAAATGACCCGATTGATCAACGCAACCGTTTTGAGGAACAAACCAAATTGATGGAGCGTGGTGATGATGAAGCCATGTTTATCGACCACGACTTTTTGCGTGCTTTAGAATATGGCATGCCACCTACAGCAGGTATTGGTATCGGCATCGACCGCCTAGTAATGATTATGACCAATCAGCCATCCATTCAGGATGTACTCTTCTTCCCTCAAATGCGGCCGGAGGCCGCATTTGATGACGCCTCTGCAAAAGAATAATTTTAAACTCGTCATTCACACGAGACCAGAGGCCGAATGCCGTGAAGCATATTATTGCAAAAAATGCATGAATAGACTGCTCATTATGTTTAATGCATAGTAATTTAGTATTACTATCATATAATTGTATTTATATATTACAAATGCTGCATTGACGATATGAAAAGAATTTTTATTTTATTTTTATCAATACAAATATGTACAAACTTAAATGCACAAATTAGACCACAAAGTGGTGTCAAAGGAAATAACCCTATTGATATCCAATGGCGTGCTTTGGATACAAAAGTGCTTAAAATAATATTTCCTGCTGGAAATGAAAAAGAAGCATTGCGAATAGCTAATATAATTAATTTTATTAGTGATAGTGCATCTGTAACTGTTGGTGACAAAAGAAAACATTTAACGATGGTATTGCAAACGAACCAGGCTATATCAAATGGCTATGTTGGATTAGCACCATACAGAAGTGAACTATATGCAACTGGTATTCAAAATTTAAATTGGTTAGGTTCAATCAACTGGCTTGATGTATTGTCGTTTCACGAATACCGGCATGCATTGCAGTTCATAAACGGAAGAACTGGTTTTACAAATTTTTTATACTATATAGGTGGTGAAACATTTTGGCAACTAGCACAAGCTACAGCAATACCCAATTGGTACTTTGAGGGAGATGCTGTGCAAACAGAAACCGTTTTATCAGGAGCAGGTAGAGGAAGAACACCATTTTTCTTTCAAGAACAACGTGCACTGTTATTGAATGATATAAATTATGGATACCAAAAAGCTAGAAATGGCTCATTCAAATCAATGTTACCCGATCATTACAGATTGGGATATGCCATGCTCAATCAATTGCGAGGAGAATCTGGACCTGACGTTTGGCGAAAAATATTACGGGATGCAGGTGCTTATAAGGGTATAATATATCCATTTTCAAGAGCAATGAAAAGACATACCGGCTATAATGCAAAACACACCTATCTAAGAACATATGATTCGTTAAGATTATATTGGGAAAATGAATTAAAAACAATTGAACTTTCAACAATTTTACCTGTAACTACCGAACCTAAGCGTTATGTAACTTATTACGATTGGCCTCATTTGCAAAGCGATGGCAGTATAGTTGCCAGGCGCGAATCTTATAATCGGACTCAGGAAGTTGTTCAAATAAAAGATGGTGAAGTAAAAACATTGGCAATTATTGGACTTACAGTGACGGAACCTTTCTTATCAGTTAGAAACAATGTGGCTGCTTGGACAGAATTAACAACTGATCCACGTTGGATTAATAGAAATTATTCAGACTTGGTAACTTACAATATCAACTCAGGTGAAAAAAAGAAAGTAACAACCCACTCAAAATTATTTTCTCCCGAGTATTCATCAAAAAGAAAACAGATAGTTGCTGTAAGATCCGATCAAACAATTCGTAATAATATAGTGCTTATTGATGCTGAAAATGGCTCTCTTATCGAAACGATACCTAACTCAGAAAATGATTTTTTAAGCTATCCTAAATGGTCAAGGGATGATAAATCAATCATTTTTATAACAAAACGTGGCTCGTACGTATTTTTAAGTAGATATGACTTGGAGACCAAAACCTTTATTGAATTAACAGAACCTAGTGAACATGTTATTGAAGGTATTAATATTGGTAAGGAACACGTCTACTACTCGGCAAGTTATAGCGGAATTAATAATTTATTTTCGGTGACATTAGACGGTACTAAAATTATTAAGCAATTAAGCTCTGTAAAATTTGGCATGATGGCACCATTTGTAAACGAAAACGAAGACAGCGTATATTTCACCCAGTTAGGGTTTATGGGTAATCGTATAGATAAAATGGCTATCAATAACAAAACTGCAAATACATATTCAATTATTGAACCTAGTCAGCAAAGTCGCTACAGAATAATAACAACAGCAATAGAAAGTAAAATTGAAAACCGTATTCCTCAAAATAATTATGAAATTAAAGAATACAAAGGTGCAATAAGAACACCAAAACTGCACTCTTGGTCATTATTTGGAAATCAAACTGAACTAAGTTTAACCCTATCTATAGATAATGTGATGAATGATTTTGGTGCAAAAGTAAAAGTAGGTAGAAACTTCAATGAACAATCTAATTTTGTTACAGGATATATTGATTTTGCAAAATACTATGTGCCTTTTGGTTTGAATGCATCCGTAAACGGTAGAACACTAATTGAACCGACAAACTTAACTGATACAGGAATTTATAATCAAACATCTAGTTCATTTACAGAAGCAATCTATGGGGGTGGATTATCCATACCACTAACATGGTATAGAGGTATCTATACCACAACATTAAGGGTTTATGGTAATGGAGGATTAATTAAGACAAGTGACTTACAATCTAATGATAGTGATCTAACCACATCTTTAAATTTAACAGTAATTGATGGTGGCATCGAGTTCACAAATTTAAGAGCAAAAGCAAGGCAAAATTTAATGCCTCGATTCGGACAAGAGTTCAGTGCATATTTGGGCACAAGTGTATCCAAAATAAGTGCACAAAAAATACAACTTGCTGCTGGGTTTTACCTACCTGCACTTATGAGAAATCATGGATTGAAAATAGAGGGCGGATATAAAATAGAGGAGATCATAAATGATTATCGTTTTTTTGATAATTTTAAACATGCAAGGGGTTACACACCATTACAAGGAGATAACGAATGGGTGATTAGTGTGAATTATGCACTACCGATTAGTTATCCAGATTTTGGCTTAGTAGGAATTGTTTATTTCAAACGAATTCGGGCCAATATTTTTGCCGACTTCTCTGAAGTAAAGCGCGAAAGTTTAAATAAAACATTTGCACAAAACTCAGTAGGTACTGAAATATTGTTTGACATGCCAACATTAAACTGGCTCCAATTGTCTTTTGGTGCCCGATTTACATCATTACTTAATACCAATTACTTTGATAATGGAACTACATTTGTACCTCAATTCTTTATGGGAGGAACTTTTTAAATATTTGCATAAAAAAAATTCGAATTAAAAATCTTAAACAAGAGTATGTTGAATACATACTTAGTATCAATTAACAACAATATATTGAAATTATTAGCTAATCAGTTTCCTCTTTTCTCAACTCACGCAATAGGTGCGAATATGCCCTGCTGATAAGCGAGGAATAATTGGTGGCTTCAAAACTTTCCTCTTTCAACGTTATTTTATCAACCAATGTCAAGCTTAGCAATCCGGCATCATCCATTTGCATGAAGATGCTGTATTTCATCAATACGGCTTTTAATTTGGTGGTGTTGCGCATGTGTTGCTCATAAATTGTTACATCAATACGTGCTTACGCGGGCTACAATGCCAAGTGGTAAACGTTGGCCACTGGTTGAAGGCAAATAAATTTCGGCATGTTCGCGAAGAGGTGAAGCAGTAAATATCTGATTGATAAGATTTTCTGTAATCAATGCACTCATGCCAAGTGAATACATATTTAACACCATGAAATGATTTTCATCCAATAGCAACTTCACTTCTTTGAGCAAATCATTAATTTGTTCGTCTAGTTTCCATCTTTCACCATTGGCTCCTATACCATATGCAGGTGGATCTAAAATTACCCCATTATATTTTTTACCCCGTTTTACTTCACGTTTCACAAACTTAAATGCATCTTCTACCACCCAACGTATATCTTTAAGTCCACTCGATGCCATGTTTTCATTGGACCACGATATTACTTGTTTAATAGAATCTACGTGGGTCACATCTGCACCAGCTTGCCTAGCAGCAAGGGAGGCTCCACCTGTATAGGCAAACAAATTCAGTACACGAGGTTGTTCGCTTCCTGCAAAATTTTTCACTTTATCGGCAATGTATTCCCAATTGGCTGCTTGCTCAGGAAAAATGCCTACATGCTTAAATGATGTTAAAGATAAATTAAATGTTAGACTCAAAAATGGCGATTCATAAACCAAATTCCATTTATCCGGCATTTGTTTGATGCGTGTCCATTGACCATTGTGGCTACCCTTCTGTTCAAATTTTACATGAGCTTTGGCCATCCACTCTTTATCGGTCAATTTCTTCTCCCACAAGGCTTGCGGCTCTGGTCGAATGGTGATATACGTTCCAAATCTTTCCAACTTTTCACCTCCCCCGCTATCAATAAGTTCGTATGATTTCCAATGCTCAGGTTTTATTAATTGAAGGCTAGGTATGAAAGTCATTAGTAGTATTTTTGGTTTATTTATATCGCAAATATGTTATTTTATCAAATAATATGATAATTTGCGACAAAATTACTTCAATGAAACTAAAGGAATTAATAAAAACTATCATTGTTGAAGATGATCCAATTTCATTGAAACTATTAAAAGAGTTTCTGAAACGCTATGACTTTATAAGTATAGTTGGCGAAGCTACAACCTTTGCAGATGCTCAAAAAATACTTAAAACACAACCTGAATTTGAATTATTAATTACTGACATTGATTTGCAAGGGGCAAATGCACTAGATTTAATTAAGTATATCAAACCATACACACAAATACTTTTCACTACGAGTTTTGCTGAGTTTGCAGTGAAAGCATTCGAATACAATACGGTTGATTATATCTTGAAACCAATTAGTATGGAGCGCCTTGAAAAAGCTATGAAGCGCATCAAGATAATTGGCCCAGACAACAGTGTTGATGAAATCTCAGATGAACATCATGAATCGAAACTGGCTTATGATAATATGATTTTGATGAACATCAATAATGAAATGCGTTTCATCAAAGTTAAAGATATCAATTATGTGCAAGCCAAAGGTAACTACGCTAACGTAGGCCTGGTTGATGGAAATGAATTTACCGCATATGGGCTTATAAAAGTGTGGGAAGACAAATTGCCAGCTGAGCATTTTATACGTATTCACCGCTCTACAATGGTAAACCTAAACAACGTACAAAAGATTGAAAAAGGAACTTACGATACAGGTATTCTGTTTTTAAAAGGGGTAAAAACACATTTCGAAATTAGCCGTAACTACTTCTCGTTGCTTAAAAACAAGTTCAAACTCACGTCAAACCTCTTTAGTTAAGGGTTTTTGAAGAAATTTTGATTCCTTCCATTTACTGCTATTTTTGCGCCTTCATTAACAAAAGTCAATTACACACCATATGAGAGTGATACAATTTAGAGAAGCCCTGCGCGAAGCCTTAAACGAAGAAATGCGCAGAGATCCAAACGTATTTTTGATGGGCGAAGAAGTTGCCGAGTACAACGGTGCTTACAAAGTGAGTCAAGGTATGTTAGATGAATTTGGCGAAAAGCGTGTGATTGATACTCCTATTGCCGAACTTGGTTTTGCCGGAATTGGTGTAGGTGCAGCCATGAATGGTGTGCGTCCTGTTATTGAATTTATGACATTTAACTTTTCGTTGGTTGCCATTGATCAGGTCATTAATGCTGCTGCAAAAATGTACCAAATGAGTGGTGGACAGTTTAATATGCCAATTGTATTTCGCGGACCAACAGGTTCGGCCGGACAACTAGGTGCACAACACTCACAAGCTTTTGAAAACTGGTACGCCAATTGCCCTGGTTTAAAAGTAGTTGTTCCATCCAACCCGTATGATGCAAAAGGATTGCTCAAAACTGCCATTCGTGATGAAGATCCGGTGATATTTATGGAAAGCGAGCAAATGTATGGCGACAAAGGCGAAGTGCCTGAAGCGGAATATTTAATTCCAATTGGGAAAGCCGATATCAAACGCGAAGGTACGGATGTAACCATCGTGGCGTTTGGCAAAATCATGAAAGTGGCGCTTGCTGCTGCCGAAGAGCTTGCTAAAGATGACATTAGCGCAGAAGTAATTGACCTGCGCACAGTACGCCCAATCGATTATGATACCGTTATTGAATCGGTAAAAAAAACAAACCGCATTGTAGTAGTAGAAGAAGCATGGCCGCTTGCATCTATCTCGAGCGAGATTGCCTATATGGTGCAAAAGCAAGCATTTGATTACTTGGATGCACCAGTACGCAGAATTACCACACAGGATACGCCCCTTGGTTATGCACCCACTTTTGTTCAGGCATTTTTGCCTAATACAGAGCGTGTGGTAAAAGCCGTTAAAGATGTGATGTATCGTTAATACTTTTTCTTACCCATAGTATGCAAAGGCTAATAACAACTGATGACATTAGTGAAACCTTTGCTAAATTTAAACAACGTGGGTTGGGTTTCTTGCTTTCCAAATTTTCATTTCGCAACCAATCGCGCACACTAAGTGCATTTAACGATACCCAAATTGAAAGTGCCAATTGGTGGAATATTGATTTGGTAAAACTGCGGTGGAATGTGCTCATCACCGTGAACCCGTTTGAAAATTATGAAACATTTACATGCAATAAATTTCTGGGAAATAAAACCAACCTGCACATGCTTAGCATTGGCTGCGGTAATGGCACGCACGAAATACGATTTGCGCAGCAACCACAATTTGAAAAAATAACGGCCATTGACATATCGGATAAACTGATTGCCCAAGCACAAACAAATGCACATCATCAAAAGCTAAAGAACATCTCCTTCGAAGTAGCTGATATTTACCAAATGGAGCAAGATCCCGAGAGTTTGGATATCATTTATTTTCACTCAAGCCTGCATCATTTTTCCAATCTTGAAAAACTGATCATAAAACTAAAAACCTGGCTTAAGCCTGGAGGCATTTTGGTGATACATGAATATGTAGGACCAAACCGTTTTGGCATGAATGAGCAGATGCGGCAAACAGCCAATGATTGGCTTACGCTTATTCCACTAAAATGGCGCACCCGCTATAAAACCAATAAATTAAAAACGCATATCTCAGGCCCCGGCTTGCTACGCATGTATATAGCCGACCCATCTGAAGCTGTAGAAAGCGAGAAAATTATTCCTTTGTTACAAAAGCATTTTGAAGTAGTAACAGAAAAAGCATTTGGCACACTGATGCTGATGTTGGTATTAAAAGATATTGCACATCATTTTATGACCCAACATGCCGAGCAAACAAATGTGTTAAACACCCTTTTTGAAGCAGAAAATGCTTGGATGAAAAAACACGGTGCACAATTTATATATGGTGTGTATCGGAAGAAAGTGAATACGGTGGCTTAACTTTTTCCTCTTGATTGGTTCGCTCAATGTTAAATTCAGATCCAAACATGAAAGGGCACAACCGCACAACTTCGAACTCAAAACTTCGAACTTCAAACTCACTCCCGCCCACACACTAACCCTAAAGGGCACAGCCGCACAACTTCAAACTCAAAACTTCGAATTCTGAACTGACAACTTCGAACAAACTCCCTCCCGCCTAAAGGTCCTGCAACTCTGTCAGGAAAATATGTTTTGGCAAAACAATTGTTGCTTTGCCAACAATATCTATTTTTGACACAAACAACCACAACACATGAATAATAACGAATTCAGAAAATATGCGATAAAGCATAAAGGAATCAGCAGCCTGGCAGTAGATGCCTATATCGAAAGTTCAATTGAAGACATGACCCGCACGGTTATTGAAGAACGCCCGATGAATTTTCGTGAAATTGACGTGTTTTCTCGTTTGATGGCCGACCGCATTATTTTTTTAGGAATGCCTATTGATGATTATGTAGCCAATATTGTCCAAGCACAGTTGCTTTTCCTCGACTCGATGGATGCACGCAGAGATATTCAAATGTATATTAATTCACCAGGTGGTTCGGTATATGCCGGCTTGGGTATTTATGATACCATGCAGTGGGTAAATCCTGATGTAGCTACCATTTGCACAGGCCTTGCCGCTTCCATGGGCGCTGTATTGCAATGTGCCGGAGCCAAAGGCAAACGTACCGCATTGCCTCATGCCCGAATCATGATTCATCAGCCACTAGGCGGTGCACAAGGACAAGCTTCGGATATCGAAATCACAGCCCGCGAAATTCAAAAATTGAAAAAAGAATTGTACGATATCATTTCACAACATAGCGGCCAACCATTTGATAAAGTGCAAGCCGATAGCGACCGCGATTACTGGATGACCGCACAAGAAGCCAAAGAATATGGCATGCTGGATGACGTATTGCTAAAACATAAACCTACCGATAAAGAGACCAAATAATTAATGGCCAAAACAACCAAAGAAGATAAGTGCTCATTTTGTGGGAGAGGAAAGTCAGAAGCCCAATTTTTACTTTCAGGTGTCTCAGGTTTTATTTGCGACAATTGTGTTGACGCAGCCCATAAGCTCGTTCACGAAAATTTGCAAGTCGAAAAAAATAACCTAAATGAAAAATCGCTTCCCAAACCACATGCAATCAAAGCACACCTAGATGAATATGTAATAGGCCAAGATGAGGCAAAAAAAGTGCTTTCTGTTGCAGTTTATAATCATTACAAACGCATACTGTACAAACAAAATAGTAAGGGCCAACAGATAGAGATTGAAAAATCAAATATCTTGTTGGTTGGTGAAACCGGTACCGGAAAAACCTTGTTGGCAAAAACACTTTCAAAAATTTTGAATGTACCCTTTTGCATTGCAGATGCCACGGTGCTTACAGAGGCCGGCTATGTGGGCGAAGATGTTGAAAGTATTTTATCGCGTTTGCTCCAATCGGCAAACTATGATGTAGCTAAAGCCGAGCGTGGTATCGTATACATTGATGAGATTGATAAAATTGCCCGCAAAAGCGATAACCCCAGCATTACACGTGATGTGAGTGGCGAGGGCGTGCAACAGGCATTACTTAAACTGCTCGAAGGCACTACAGCCAATGTGCCGCCACAGGGAGGACGCAAACACCCTGAGCAAAAAATGATTCAGATCAATACTGAGAATATCCTGTTTATCTGCGGTGGTGCTTTTGATGGCATTTCAAAAATTATTGAACGCAGAATTAAAACCCAATCGGTTGGATTTAAAACGGGCGAAGGTTTCGATGTCAATGAAGAAAATTTCTTACAATACATCTCTCCAGCAGATTTAAAAAGTTTTGGATTAATCCCCGAAATAATTGGACGTATACCTGTGTTATGCCACTTAAATTCTTTGGATAAAGCTACCCTCAAAAGCATTTTGGTTGAACCTAAAAATGCGTTAGTAAAACAATATAAAGCCATTTTTGAGATGGATGGTGTGGAGCTTTTATTTGAAGATGACGTGATTGACCTGATTGTCGAAAAAGCTTTTGAATTTAAACTAGGTGCACGCGGGTTAAGAAGCATATGTGAAGCTATCATGCTTGACTATATGTTTGATATGCCCTCTGATGAGAAGAAAGTATCTAAACTTAACATCACGCTTAATGATGCCAATAGGCAAATAGATAAACTTAGGTTAAAAAGCCTTAAAGCAGCCTAGTTCCACACAGCTTGTGGAAGCTTAAATTGCAATAGTTTAAAAGTATTTTATATTTTGCCATTCGATGAACGAAATGGTAAAAGAAGATCCAAAAAAAGTATGGGCGTGGACCATGTATGATTGGGCTAACTCTGTATTCTCTTTAACCATCACAACCGCTATTTTTCCACCATTTTACAATGCAGTGAGCAAAACTGCGGCCATCAAATACGGCACCGTTGACGGTGATAGCCATTATCTTCATTTCTTGGGATTCAAAATATTAAACTCTGCAGCATATTCATACACACTTTCATTGGGCTTTTTTATCATCATGTTGATAAGTCCGCTGCTATCAGGCATTGCAGATGCCAAGGGTAAAAAAATGTTTTTTCTTAAAATATTTTGCTATACAGGTTCAATAGCATGCGCATGTCTTGTATTTATGAATGCAGAGACCATTCATTTTAGTTTGCTCATGTTTTTATTTGGCATTATTGGGTTTGGAGGAAGCATCGTTTTTTACAATGCATTTTTACCCGAAATAACCACCGAAGATCGTTTTGACCGTATCAGCGCTCGTGGCTTTTCAATGGGATATATTGGTAGTGTTTTGCTTTTACTAGTAAATCTTGGCATCTTGTTGAATCTTGAAATGCTATTTGATGTAACAGGAAAGGCTTCCGAATTCATGCAAACAGGATTGAATGCTACTGATGCATATTCTCAAGCACTTTCTTATTATAATAATATTGCTGTAAAAATTGCATTTGTTTCGGTAGCTATTTGGTGGTCGGGATTTGCACAAATTCCCTTTCGAATATTAAAAGAAAAGGCAAGAGAATATAAAATAAAAAGCAATCGGGTGATTCATGAAGGCCTGAATGAATTGAAAGAGGTATGGAAAGAAATGATGCAACAGAAAAACGCTGTAGTTATTCGATACCTTATAGGTTTCTTATTTTCTTCAATGGGCGTACAAACGGTTATGTACGTTGCTACTTTATTTGGTTCACAAGAGCTCCACTTAAAAACCGAAAACTTAATTGTTACTGTACTCATTATACAGCTTATAGCAATAGCTGGGGCTTGGGGATTTGCTCGTATTTCTGAACGTATTGGTAATATCTACACCTTACTTGTTATGTTGGTGATGTGGATTGGTATTTGCATTATTGCATATGGCATACAAACGGCTGAAGAATTTTATTTGTTGGCAGCTGTTGTAGGTATTACCATGGGCGGCATTCAATCTATGTTTCGCTCTACGTTTGCCAAAATTATACCCGATAATACTCCGCGTGTTGCTTCTTATTTTAGTTTGCTAGATATTTTTGAAAAAGGCGGAACCGTTTTAGGGACGTTAAGTTTCGGATTATTAATTAGCTTCACCGGAAACATGCGTGCATCAATCATTGCACTTACAGTTTACTTTGTAATTGGATTATTTTTTATTGGCCGAATTAAAAATTTTAAAGTATTGCATCCTTGAAAGTAGATATTTTCATCCCATGTTTTATTGATCAATTGAAACCCGAAATTGGATTCAATATGATAAAAGTACTTCAAAAGGCTGGCTGTACCGTAAACTACAATATTGAGCAAACCTGCTGCGGGCAAGCTGCTTTCAATGCCGGACATTGGGATGAAGCGCGAGAAGTGGCAGAAAAGTTTTTACACGAAGTAACCAACAACAATCTAGTATGTGCAGGCGCTTCTTGTGTTGGCATGATGCGCAACCAATACGATCAATTATTTCAAAATTCATCATACCACAATAAATACAGGCAATTGCAAAAAAAAGCATTTGACCTAAGCGAATTTCTGGTTGATGTGCTGAAAGTAACTCACTTGGGTTCACGTTTTTTTGCCAAGGTTACTTATCATGATTCTTGCTCGGCATTGCGTGAATGCAAAATAAAAACCCAACCTAGGGAACTCTTGAAAAATGTTGAGGGCTTAGAGTTGGTTGAAATGGATGATTGCGAAACATGCTGTGGTTTTGGCGGCTCTTTTGCGGTGAAATACGAACCAATATCGGTAGTCATGTCGGAACGTAAAATTGAACACGCTATCAATACCGGTGCTGAGTATATCGTATCAACCGACTACTCCTGTTTATTGCAATTAGAAAGTATTATAAAAGTAAAAGGATACAACCTAAAAACGCTACACCTTGCTGATGTATTGGCCAAAGGTTTGCAGTGATTTAGATTTAGGATCACGCCTTAGACGTATTATGTTGTCTTTACTGTTATTGCTACAACATATAAATTATAATTTGGGTTCTTAAACCTAATTCTAATCAACTTAAAAAATCTGTTATTACTTTTTAATAGCAAGCAAAGAGAAATCGGTCTCTACTTTGCAAATGGTATTGCTTAACCTACCCAGTCCGGTAATTTCCATTTCTACCACATCATTGGGTTGCAGCCATTGCGGTTTAAAATTTTTATCATTGAGCAGACCTGTTCCGTTCAACTCCAGAAAACAACCTGTACCTACGGTGCCGCTACCAATCACATCTCCCGGAAGGATATCAACCCCATAAGCGCAACGCTCTAATATTTCGGCAAAAGTCCAATCCATATCACCTAAATTTCCTTCGCTCACCAAGATGCCATTTACCCAACACTTCATGTTCAGGTTGTAATTATTACCGGTATGTCCAGGTTTGGCGGGTATTTTATATGCTTCCAATTCATCGGCCGTAATCATATACGGACCAATCACAGTAGAAAAATCTTTTCCTTTCGCAGGCCCAAGACTAAGCAGCATTTCTTCCATCTGAAGGGTGCGAGCACTCATGTCATTCATAATCATGTAGCCTGCAATATAATTGTCGGCTTCAGCGGCCTTGATATTGCGCCCTTTCTTGCCCACCACAATGGCACCTTCGAGTTCGAAATCCAATTTTTGAAAATGATCGGGCATGCACCACACCTCACCCGGACCTTGAATGGCATTGTGGTTGGTGAAATAAAAAATAGGGAATTGGTCAAACTCTGGTATCATCTCCACGCCTCTGTTTCTGCGGGCCGAAGCAACATGCTGACGAAATGCATATCCATCACGGCACGAAGTTGGATTGGGTACAGGTGCTTCTAATTTTACGTTGTCGGCTAACTGAAAAGGCAATTCCATATTGCCTGCTTTTAGTTTTGCATCAATGGCTTTGGCTTTGTCCATTGCTGCTTCACCTGCAAACAGAAATTCGCGCATATTGTCGGGCAATGAAGTGTCGGCTGATTTCATTGCATAAATGCGGTTGTCAATCAAAATACCCAATTGGGTTTGGTTATTATTTGTGTACGTTACTAATTTCATTCTTGTGTAATTTCAATGAGTTTGGGTAAATTGATGCGATCGGGTACAATCAATACGTTGTCAAAACTTTTAAGTAAATCTCTGTAAACAGGATAAGCTTCTATCCTGTTTCTGAAATCACCAACCCTAACTTTAAAAGAAGGTTGTTGGTAAATTAAATGCACATCAATATCAGGATAAAGTTGTAAGCATTTAGTACGAATTTCATTGGCCATTTTTCTGTCTGAGTTGGAGTAAATCTGTATGCGGTAACCTTGCATACCCGGATTCTTTATGGATGCTTCTGCCGATGATTGAATGATTGAATCAAGCATTTCATCTGCTATCACTGTCAAGTTGCTACTGCTTTGTGCAAATGCATTGATGGATGTAAACAAGGAGAAAAACAAAATAATATATAAGCTTTTGTTATGCATTTTCTTTTACAATCTCTGTACCAGCCGAAGTACCAATACGAGTAGCTCCTGCTTCAATCAGTTGTTGTGCAAATTGGGCATCTTTAATACCACCTGCAGCTTTGATTTTTATTTTAGCGGGCAATATTTTTCTTATGAGTTTTACATGTTCAACGGTTGCACCTTGCGGGCCAAATCCAGTTGAAGTTTTTACAAAATCTGCACCTGCATCTTTGCACAATACGCAAACCAATTCTATTTCTTGGTTGGTGAGGTAAGCTGTTTCAATAATCACTTTGCAAATTTTATTTTGCAAGTGACATGCGGTAATAACGGCTTGCATATCATTTTGCACCGTAGCCATATCTCCCGATTTAAGTGCATTGATATTGATAACCATATCCATTTCATCTGCTCCCGAAATAATGGCTTTTTTGGTTTCCTCTACTTTTGCAGAGGTAGTGCCATAACCCAAAGGAAAACCAATGACTGTGATGATTTTTACAGCTGATTTCTTTAATGTTTTCTTGGCCAATTGCACAAAATAAGGCGATACGCATACGCCATAAAACTGGTGATCGATTGCTTCCTGACACAAGCGAATGATATCCTCTTTTGTAGCATCCGGCTTAAGGTTGGTATGCTCAATTGATGAGGCTAGTATTGAAATTGTTTCTGATTGTTCTGTTGCTGTTTCCATAATTATTCTTCTTTCCCGTGACACGATTTATACTTCTTTCCGCTTCCGCAAGGACATGGATCGTTTCTTCCAATTTTTACCACCCCTTTTATTTGTTGTACTTTTTGTGCTTCTGATGTATTGCCTGAACGTGCTTCTGCAACTGCTCGCTGAGCTTCTGCCAAATCATCGGTGCGGCTCGTTTGCAATTTCTCTTGTTTGCGTTGCTGTACCGGTGCTTCTTGTATGGCATTGGCATTTTGAGCAGGGATATATGCTTTAAAGAGCATCGACATTACCTCTTTGTTCAAACGTGAAATCATGTTTTTAAACAAATTGAATGATTCCAGTTTGTAAATAAGCAATGGGTCTTTTTGTTCAAACACCGCATTTTGTGCCGATTGTTTTAGTTCATCCATTTCTCGAAGATGCTCTTTCCACTCATCGTCAATAATCCAAAGTGTGGCAAATTTTTCTAATGTCTTCATCACCTCTGCACCTTGGTTCTCATATGCCCGTTTTAAGTTCACAGGAATTTGCATGCCACGTAATCCATCACTTAGTGGCACTCCGATTTGGTCTATTTGTTGTCCT
>JBIINH010000030.1:0-17178 GCA_044337585.1 Bacteroidia bacterium | reverse complement strand
TAATAGAGGACTTTGTATTTTGACGTTAGATACGCTATGGTCCGTAATAAGAAATCCTATAAATATACCATTTTCAGTAGCATCTGATTTGAATGAAGAAACTGAGAATAAATTGGTTCAAATAACATCTGCAGTTCGTTTTTTAAACACCCCAATAGGTAGCAATTGGCCAATCAATACCACCAACATTCAGGTAGTGAACGAAGTCCAAGATACTTTTGTGATTCGCTTGTTATCGTTTAGTAACCTTGCAGGTAAACCTTTACCCACCTCATCTACTTTCATTGTAACAGGAATGGGTGGACAACAGAGCACAAATAATTTTGTACCTTTTGCTTTTAATGGATATTATATTATTCCACGTAGTGAGAATGACATTACAAATGGTGGTGAGTTGGGTATATTTAACCTCATTACACCTGCTGCTGACGAAATCATTACCCTAAGCGAGCCATTGACAGATACAATTGTGTTTTCTTGGAATAGTAGTCTTCTCACTGGCCCAATTAATGAACCAGTGTATCGTGTAGAGTTTGATACAATAACAGGAGATTTCTCCAATCCGCTTGGTGTTTTTGAGTCTGATAATACTGGAAGTGATACCATCTTTACAACCGACAAGGCAAGCATACTAGACTTCTTACTCATGCTCAGTTATACACCTGGCCAAAGGGTTTATGGAAAATGGCGTGTAGTAGCAACCTCGGGATTGGTTATTAAAAATAGTTTACAAAGTCAACATATAGAAATTGTTATCCCTTTTCCTACAAACTTAAATGAAAATAATTTTGAAAACACATTAAGCATATTTCCAAATCCGGCATCTCACTTTATTCATATACAGTCAGCTGAAGATATTGAAGAGGTTAGTATTTACTCAATTACAGGGGTTTGTATTAAAACATACAAGCCAAATGTTATCATGACCATTGACGATATTCCCAAAGGTATTTATTTGATACATATCACAGGCAATGATGGTCAAAAGGCTACACGCAAATTGATAGTAAACTAAACACAAAAACCTATTTAAAAGGGCTTCAACGATTAGTTGGGGCCTTTTTTTTGTTGCATTCTGTTAATTTACTATTTTGCCAACTTATAAGTCTACAAAATATCAGAATGAGAAATTTCCTATATCTTGGTTTTTTTTTGCTTACACATACATTGGCATTTGCCCAAACAGAAAGTCCAGGAACACTAGATAGGGGCCAGCTTTCAGGGAACTTTCAAACCAATAATCAGTTTTACCAACGTGATGATAGAATTGGTGCAAATACTACACAATACCTCCGCGAAAAATCATCGACAGATGCATGGCTATTTCTGAATTATAAACTCAAAGGTTATAACTTCATGTTAAGGTTTGATGTATTTAACAATTCTCCATTATTTAATCCCCAGGAAGCTTACAGTGCACAAGGGATTGGTATTTGGCAAATTAGTAAGGATATTGAAAAATTGAATATTACAGGTGGATACATTTATGACCAGTTTGGCTCAGGAATGACTTTTAGGGCTTTTGAAGACAGAAATATAGGTATCGATTTTGCACTTTATGGAGTTAGGGTAACCTATGATATATCTGAAAACACAAAGGTGAAAGCAATAACCGGAAGACAAAAAAATAGATTTGTTATTCGAGAGCCGGTAATTAAAGGATTACACATCGAACACAGCTTACCCATTACACAAAAACTAAGTTTCGATATGGGAGGATCAATTGTTAATAGGACTCTCGATCAGGCAACGATGAATGCAGTAGCAAATACAATTAATAGCTATCCAATTGAGGATCGTTTTGATCCTAAATACAATGAATATGCATTTCAGGTTTATAATACGTTTCGTTTTCAGAAAGTAAATATCTTAGTTGAGTATTGTTATAAAACAGAAGAGGCGATTATGGATCAAACCAATCAACTCATATTATCTGATGGCAATATAATCCATACAAGCATTTCATATTCTGATAAGGGTATTGGAATCAATGCGCAATATAAGCGGATGAATGCGTTTCCGTTTAGAAACAACCCATTAGAAATTGCACCACCACCAAATAATGGACCCATCAATTATCTTACATCTGTAACCCGTCAAAATACATATAGACTTCTAGCCCGTTACAATGCTGTTCCTCAAGAACTGGGTGAAAATGCAGGGCAGTTGGAATTGACATTAAAACCTTCGAAGAAAACGCAAATCAATATAAATACATCAGCAGTAGTAACACTTAAAGGTGTTGACTTTAGTAATATGGAAGTAAAGTGGGATTCAACCACTCGGTTATTTCGTGAGTTTTATTTTGATATAACACATAAATTTAATAATTCATTCAAAGCATTGTTTGGGGTTCAGTTTATAGGCTATAACCAGCAAGTTTATGAGGCCAAACCAAACGCACCTTGGATGCAGGCAACCACTCCTTTTGGTGAATTTACGTATAAGTTAAATAAGAAAAAATCATTGAGATTTGAGTGGCAATGGATGAACACCGAAGGTGATCTTGGGAGCTTTGTAAATGGATTATTGGAGTATAATATGGCACCACATTGGTCTTTCTCTGTCGGAGATTTGTTAAATTATAGCCCAGGAGCAATTAATAAACCTGCAGCTGGAGAGACATTTGAGTACATACATTATTTCAATTTTTTTGGTGCATATACCTATAAAACCACGCGTTTCACAGGGGGGTACCTTAAGCAACCTCAAGGAGTTAATTGTACTGGAGGGGTGTGTAGGGTTGAACCTGCATTCAGTGGGGTACGAGTAACATTGACAACAAACTTCTAAATTTGTAAAATAAGCCCCAATTATCATGAATGGAAAATTATTATCAGCCTATTTTTTAACTATATTGTTCTTTATAATGGTTTCTTGTGAAGAGGAACCTCCATACATCAATTACGAACCTACAAAAGTTACCTTCGAAACTACTTATGTTGATGTAAATATTCCACAACCTCAGCTTCGTCAGGTTGTTCTTGAAGATATTTCAGGTGTACGTTGTGTAAACTGCCCAGATGCAGCAGTAATTATTGAAAACATAAAATCTGCTTATCCTGGTAGGGTCAATTCTGTTACAGTTCATCCTAATACGCCTTCATTAGACGTTTTTACAAGACCAATTACAAAAGCCGGACATGAAAGCAAGCAAGATTTTAGAACCCAAATCGGAGGTGAGATTTTAAGTAAATTAGGTATACCAGGGTCATTACCTAGTGGATATGTAAATAGGAAACTCTTCCCTGGTAAACAATATAGGTATACAGATAGAACTGAATGGACAAACCTCTGTATTTCAGAGATGGATTCTATTCCCAAAGTTCATATTGTGGCTTCCGGTTTAGTTTCGGGAAACGAAGGAGTGGTTGATGTAACCCTAACTTTTTTGGATAACTTGTGGGGTGATTATTACATGAGCATCATGTTGCTAGAAGATAGTATAATTGATGTTCAAGAAAGTCAAGATGGAACAACCATTGATTATATTAATGATTATGAGCATCAGCATATTTTAAGAGATGTTTTTACACCACTCTCGGGAGAGAAATTAAATAACATAACGGTAGCAGGTACTCCCATTACTTCCTTAGAGAGAGGGAGGGTAATCAAAAAGAGATTTACTTTGCCATTAAATTCAATTTGGCAAAGGAATAAATTAGAAGCATTGATCTTCATTCATCGAGGAAGTGATGAAGTGATTATACATTCTCGTAAAGCCGTCTTAGTTCTATGAGAAAAGTAGCTCTTTCAGCTCTGCTCTTGGCAACAATTATGATTCATTGTAAGTTTAAAGATGATTACACCAATAAAATTGAGCTAAATAGAACAGGTCTTCTTAGTTACTATGCCCGTCAAGAGTATACGCCTTTAGACAGTAATGAATTCAAAAAGTTTAAAGGATTAGATTTTTTTCCAATATCAACAGATTATCGTGCCAGCGGCCAAATTATATGGCTGCCACAAATTCAATTCATTCAATTAAGTCATACGGGTGGCGACAGTAGACCATACATGAAGGTTGCTGAAATTCATTTTAAATTTAATAATATATCATACTCTTTATCTGCATATCAAAATGAACAATTGAGAATGAACAGAAAGTTGTTTGTGCCATTTACAGATTTAACAAATGGCAAGACATCTTATTCTGGAGGAAGGTACTTAGATGTAGTTTATGCACCACAGTCAAATACATGTGAAGTTGATTTCAATTATGCATACGCACCGGCATGTGCACATGCTCATTCATTTTCTTGCCCTGTAGTTCCTGATGTCAACAGATTGAATATTGAAATCCCGGCAGGGGAAAAAACAAAGCAATAATTTAAACAAAAAAAAACTGCATTCAACGAATGCAGTTTTCAATTTATTAGAATCAATTCCTTATTTCTTTTTGCGGCTATCACCTACACGGTCCATTACACAACGGAAACCGATAGTAGCAGTTGATTGTCTTTCATCTAAATACCTGCGTGAGCCAGGAGTCAACCAATATGCACGGTCACTCCAAGAACCTCCTTTATACACACGAGCTTGATTATCAATAAGTGATGTAATTCCGTATTCGTAACGTTGTTCTAGGTCAGCATAATCTAGTTCATCTTTGTAACCAATATTATTTGACTTTTTATAGTTTCTTCGGTTCGCATTTTCTTCTTCAGTCACTTCGCGGTAAGCTACGCGACCTAGGCTGTCCTTTTCAGTTATTGCACCGTCAGAGTCAGTAACTTTTGTTTTGTATTCGTTACCCCTAAATGAGGCCATATCATTCATATCTGTAAGTGATAGTGGACGATAAACATCCATGACCCATTCGCTAACATTGCCAGCCATGTGATATAAACCAAAGTCATTTGGAATATATTCTTTACTTTTCACTTGTTGGGTAAAGAAACCACCATCGTTTAAGTTCCCTGCAACACCTGCATAATCACCATTTTTACGTTGGTAGTTTGCATACATTCTTCCACGAACTTTTTCAGGTTCTTTTCTGCGCATGGTAAGTTCGGCCCATGGATAAATTCCTCGTGCCTCAATATTTTCATTAAATTCAGCTGACATATAGCCATATGCTGCATATTCCCATTCTGCTTCTGTAGGTAAGCGGTACTCAGGTAATAATATACCATCTTCCATTCTTACATCACGTTTACTGCCATTTGGCGAGTAATCTCTAAGTTGTTTTTTGGGATTAGCAATTGGATAAAGACCTAAATAATAAGCTTCTGTATTAAAATTATTGTCGTCTTGTGCACTAACATCTAATTTCATGAAACCTTCACGTACAAGTATCATTTCGTTCACCCTGTCTGTACGCCACTCTGCGTAAGCTTTTGCCTGGTACCAGTTAACGCCTACCACAGGGTAATCTCTATATGCAGGATGACGAAGGTAATAATTTACCATTGGCTCATTGTAAGATAATTTATTTCTCCATACTAATGTATCGGGCAAAGCAGCTAAATATACTTGAGGATTGCTCACATGAACACGCAACAACCAATATAAATATTCCAAATAGTGGAAATTGGTTACTTCAGTTTCGTCCATGTAGAAACTTGGAACAGTAACTGAACGCCTTAGGCTATTGTGATCATATGTAAGGTCTTGTTCTTGTTGGCCCATGATTAAGTTACCACCTTCAATGAAAACCAGACCTGGACCAGTTTCCTGTTCTTTGAATTTGGCTTTTTCAAAACCGCCCCATTTCGGGTCGTTGTATTTCCAACCGGTAGTGCCACTCTTCTTTCCATTATTACAAGATGCAAGCGTAATGGCTGCAAGTGCAATAAGAGCAAATAATTTTGATGAAGTGCGAATCATTCTTTAAAAATTAAATTTTTCAAATATAACGATAAAAAGTCGACAATATTCCAAATTTTCTAGAATTCGGGACATTTTATGCTCTTAACCTGCCTTTTACCTTGAGATTTTTTAGGATTTTTTATCTCTACTGCCAACGTAATCTCATGAGAACCAATTGTTGCCGTTCTTGCTCCTGATAAGGTTGCATCGAAGCTATACCCTACACGAAACCGAGAATATTTTAGGCCAATTAACGCAATTACGGCATCTGTATTGTTGGAGGTTTGCCTAAACCAAGCCCCTACATTAAGGTGCTGACGCTTAAGAAACAAACCAAGATTTAACTGATTAAAATTGCGTTGTTGCATAAATAAAATATTGGGAGAAATATAAGTTCGTTGTTCTTCATACCTTTCTTTTGTAATGTAAATATTTGCCCCCACATGTGCGGTGTATCTTCTAGGAAGTTTATACAATACATCGCTACTATTTTGGGAATAGAATGATTGGTTGGGTTCAGTAAGATTATGTGCAGCAAATCCGCCATAAATTTGTTTGCTGTATATGAGAATCCCTGTTGAGAAATTAGGAAATATTACTTGTTCGAGTCCTTTACTTTCAGCTGTAGGTTTTGTAAATCCCATTCGGTCGTCAATTTGATCTCCAAATCTAAATCTACTAAAGTCATAAGATTTTTGAACAATACCTCCCTGTAATGCAGCGCGCACAGATACTTTTCTCGAAACAGGAACATAATATGAATACACACCACTGATTGTCGTATTGGTTAAAAATCCATCACCAGCAACATCTGTCATCGCAATTAACCCAACACCACCATTTAGTGCGCTAATATTGGCATCTATGCTGGCAGATGCTGTTCTATAATTGTTTTGCAAAGCAACATATTGGCTTCTGGCAGCCATCACCATCCTAATGTTTCCTGATGAACCAGCAAATGCAGGATTAGTGTAAATAGGATTGGCATAATATTGAGAAAACTGTGGATCTTGAGCAAACAAGTTCCTACAGATTAAAAGACCAATACATGCTATTGCTAATTTATTCATGCTAATGCATATTCTATACGAATATAGGATTTAAATATATAAACAATTATCAATTTGATTAGATTTAAAACTCCGGACAAATAACAGGTCTAAGCTTTGTCTTTTTAACTCTCTTCTTTAACTCAATACCAATAGATACTTCGTAAGATTGTCTTGCACCTGGCCTTGCATCGGATAGGGTGGCATCATACGAAAATCCAAACCTGTATTTTGGAAAACGCAATCCCAGCAAAATTATTATTGCATCGGCATTGTTACCTGTTTGGCGTAAATAAATTCCCCCCAAATATTTATCCTTATTCATATACATGCCCGCATTTATTTGGGTGAAATTTGCTTGTTGCATGTATAAAATATTTGGCCATAGGTTTGCGCCCTTATTGTCCCTTTGTCTAGTTAGGGGAATCATCATGCCTGCATGAACTGTATAACGCATAGGCACAATTGCCTGAGAGCTTTTATAAAAACCTTGATTGGGTTCGTTGATATTATGCACTGCAAAACCTCCATAAAAATTATTGTTGTAAGCAAGTAAACCTGCACCAACAAATATGTCCGAAGGATTATCATTTATAGGGGTTTCACTGGTCGGCAATACAAATCCTTGTTGAGTTACGATTTGGTCGTAAAACTGTAGTTTGCCAAAATCTATTGTGCGTTGTTGTATACCAATTTGTAAAGCCGGTCTAATGGTAAATTTTTTATTAATGACTATTTGGTATGAATACACACCAGTGACAGAAGTTGTTCGTAATGTTCCAACTCCTGCCTCATCACCCATCACCATTATACCTATACCTCCGTTTAGTGCGTCAAAATGCTCGTCATAAGAAGCAGAAAATGTACGAAATGTGCCTGATATACCTGGCCATTGACTGCGATAGTTTAATACGCCTCTTGCCACTGTTGAGGTGCCCGCAAATGCGGGGTTTGTATACATCGGATTTGCAAAAAACTGAGAAAACTGTGGATCCTGAGAGTAGGAAACCGCAGACATTAGCAGTAATATTGCTACACCAATTACATGTTTACACCTTTTACAGGAGGTTATTATCATTTTTTTGTTACTGTTCTAACTTTATGTTTTCAATCGTGTTTAGTTTCTTAGTTTTGTTTCAATAAGCATAGTCATTCGAAAATAAACCATAACAAAGATAATTTAAACTTTAATTAATCGTTTATTGTCAGAAATGTCAAAGTTTCAATTATAAATATTTTAATTTATCATACACAAAAAAAAATCATAATGAAAGCTGTAAGTTTTCTTTTTTTATTCTTAATCCATTCTGCTATCAACGTTTCAGCGGCAGAATTACGTATAAATAAATCAATTATTTGGGACGAAAAAAGTTCTCAAAAGCCATCCGAAATAGGTTCAAATGTTATTTATACGTTCAAAACAGCAATTTATAAAACATCAGATAATGGAGAATTACCTATTTTTTCTGTTGAACAACAATTAAATTTTAGTGAAATAAATAGCATATCTATAATAGAGAAAAAAATCAAATCTATTCCTTCGTCAAAAGCCATTAGTTTTTTCAATGCAGAGCAGTCATTCAAGATTAATTGGGTTGCAGGATTTGAGCGTAAAGCAGGCATGCTTAAAATATATATAACACCTGTTAGAAAATTTGGAACCGATATTCAATTATTAGAAAATTTTGAAATCTTAATTGATTATGCTGTTTTGCCATCATCTGTTCAATCCTTTGCAAAAACAGGCTATGCCGCACAATCCGTTTTATCAAATGGTAGTTGGTACAAGTTTGTTGTAAGCACTTCGGGTGTACAAAGACTTACCAAAGCAGCGTTAGTTAAAGCAGGAATTAATGTAGATGGTATTGACCCGAGAACTATAAAGATATACAGCAATGGTCCAGGTATGTTGCCAACTTTAAATATTTCAAAAAGAATAGATGATTTGAAAGAAAATCCCATTGTTATAAATGGTGAATCAGATGGTGTTTTTAATGATGAAGATGTGATACTTTTTTATGCTAAATCACAACGCGATATGTGGGAGTTTGACTCATTAAACCAGCGCTATCGACATGTCAATAATGTATATACTGACCAAACGGCCTTCTTCCTAACTTTTGGAGGGAATGCAGGTAAACGCATACAAATGTCAGTTGCTGTAACTGCTAACAGCATATCAAATGAATATGATAATTTGTATGTGTATGAAAAAGATTTGGTGAACCTGATAAAAAGTGGAAAACGATTTATGGGCGAAGAATTTAATCGGACATTATCACAAAACTTTGCTGTGAACTTAGGGAACATAAACTCGTCTATACCTGTTTTATTTACGTCTTCTGTAGCAGCAAGGTCTTTTGCCCCAAGTGCTTTTAATGCGTATATAAATGGATCTTTATTACTTACCCATGCCATTCCCCAAGTCAACTCAAGCTATATTGATGCCTTTGCATCAGACGTAGATGGTTTGAAGTCTACTTCATATAATGCTCCTTCAGGAAATTTAACAGTAACATATGTTTACAACCAAACCTTACAAGGGTCTATTGGTTGGTTAGATTATTTTACAATACAAAGCAGAAATTTTTTGTCATTTAGCGGAGCTCAATTATTGTTTAGAGATAAATCAAGTTATGCAATAAATAAATCCACGCAATTTAATATCACTACATCACAAACAAATGTAATTGTGTGGGATGTTACATCACCTACCGAGCCTAAAGCAATGGCTACGTCAATTCAAAGTGGCGTACTTAGCTTCTCCGCTACTGGCGATGTATTGAGAGAGTTTATTGTATTTAATGGGAATTTTCAAGAGCCTGCATTTGCTGAAAAAGTTGCTAATCAAAACATACACGGACTTGGAGCTACAGATTATTTTATCGTTACACATGAAACTTTTTTATCCGAAGCAAATAGGTTGGCTCAGCATCACCGAAACAGAAACAATATGAGGGTTGCTGTGCTCACTGTACAACAAGTCTATAATGAGTTTTCGGGAGGTGTGCAAGATTTATCTGCTATTCGTGATATGGTGCGCATGTTTTATAAGCGAGCTGGCTCGCAAGCTGATGCCCCAAAAAGTTTGCTGCTATTTGGAAGGGCATCGTTTGATTACAAAAACAGGGTGAAGAATAACACCAACTTTGTTCCCACCTTTGAAAGCAATCAATCATTTGATCCAATTAAAACCTACTGTTCAGATGATTTCTTTGGGTTGTTGGATGACAATGAAGGCAAGTGGGATCAACCAATTGATAATATTGGTTGGAGTGGGATAAAAGAATTTTTGGACATATCCGTTGGTAGATTGCCTGCAACAGATGCCATGAATGCGGCTATAATGGTGTCAAAAAGCATCAATTACGAAAGTGCACCCGAATGGGGTGATTGGATGAATCGAATGACGTTTATTGCAGATGATGAAGATGGTGGCATTCACGAAAATCAAGCCGAAAACCTTGCGCAGTATGCCCGCAACAATTATAAAAATCAAAACATACAAAAAATATTTATTGATGCATATCCGGAACAGGTAACAGCAGGTGGTGTTAGAAATCCTCAAGCTCAATTGGATATTGTTCGTTCGGTTGAAAGGGGATGTTTATTATTTAACTACACAGGCCACGGAGGTGAAGTGGGTTTAGCTGCAGAACGCATTTTAAATACTGATGATATTCAAAAATGGTCAAACGGAGGACGTTTGCCAATTTTTGTAACAGCAACTTGCGAGTTTAGCAGATACGATGATCCGGAGCGATTTGCAGCAGGAGAAATGGCCTTAATAAATCAGTATGGCGGAGCAGTAGCACTTTACACAACAGTCAGGTTGGTAAACTCGGGTTCAAATTATGCCTTAAACCAGTATATTTTAAATCGCATTGGCTATGATTCTGCTGCAGCATTTCAGCCACGCAAAAACATTGGCGAAATTATGCGTCTGGCAAAAAACGATTACTTTTTTACAGACAAGAACGAACGTAATTTTTCATTGTTAGGAGATCCTGCCATGTTCTTAGCCTATCCAGAAATGGGTGTGAGAACAACAGCAATAAATGGATTAGACATAAATGGTCCTACTACAGATACATTGAAGGCATTTTCAAAAATAATCATCAAGGGAGTAGTTACTGACCTTCAGGGCAATGTTCAAACAACATACAATGGCATAGTATATCCTACTGTATATGATAAACCTACACAATATCAAACCATGCGCAACAATCCCGCTGGATATGGTGGCAGCACCAATCCAATGAATTTTATGATGCAGAACAATGTGATTTACCGCGGACAAGCAAGCGTGAAAAATGGAAATTTCGAATTTAGCTTTATAGTACCTAAAGATATTTCCTATGCTTTTGGTGAGGGAAGAATTAGTTATTACTCAACAAACAATTCTATTGATGCTGCTGGTTTTTTCAATAAAATAATGGTTGGGGGTACTGCTGATTCTATCATCGCTGATAATAGAGGTCCCGAGATAAAATTGTATTTGAATGATGAAAAATTTGCAAACGGAGGAACAACCAATGAAAACCCTCTGCTCATAGCAAAAATATCCGATGAGAATGGTATCAATATCACCAATAGAGGTATTGGAAGAGATATCCAATCTGTATTGAATAATGATAACATGACGTCAACCGTTTTAAATGATTTTTTCCAAGCAAAATTAGATAGCTACACCACAGGTGAAGTGAAATACAAATTGAAAGATTTGCCTCCTGGTAAGCATACCATAAAATTAGGAGCATGGGATACCTATAACAATTATGGAGAAACGGTACTTGAATTTGTGGTTGCATCAGACGAAAATTTCGCACTTCAAAATGTGTTGAACTATCCGAATCCTTTTACTACAAACACTACTTTTCATTTCGACCATAATCGTCCTGGTCTGCCTATTAATGTTATGATACAGGTATTTACAATAAGTGGTAATCTTATAAAAACAATGAGAACTGAGACGGTTACGGCAGGCAATCATTTTGATCAACTAACTTGGGATGGCAAAGATGAATTTGGTGATAGGATTGGTAAAGGAGTTTATATTTATAAAGTTAACATTAAATCACAGGATGGTAAAAGTGCCGAAGAGTACCAAAAACTTGTCATTTTAAACTAACTAAGTAGTTCAAATTCTTTATACTTGCACGTTTTATATCAAAAAAAACTCATGTTTATAAAAAATAGTAGTAGAAGTATAGTCTTAATTTTTGTCTTGATTACTTTTATCAATCAAGCTTTTGCGCAAGTGAATAGAGGCCAGCTTGATGGAAGACAAAATACAATTACAACGGCAGTGCCTTTCTTAATGATTACACCTGATGCAAGAGCAGGTGCAATGGGAGACGCAGGCGTAGCCTCACCAAATGATATGAATGCCATACATTGGAATGCCGCTAAACTAGCTTTTATGGAAAAAAATGGCGGGGTGTCATTGTCTTATACACCATGGCTGCGCTCCTTAGTTCCTGATGTTTCATTATCTTATTTATCTTTTTACAACCGAATCAATAACAGATCAACCATAGGTGGTTCGTTGCGCTATTTTTCTTTGGGCTCAATTGACTTTACCGATGACCAAGCTAATCCATTAGGAACATTTACCCCTAATGAACTTGCACTTGATGTTGCTTATGCGCAAAAATTATCCGAAAACTTTTCTGTGGGAGTTGCCTTTAGGTATATACGATCAAACTTAACTGGTGGATTGCAAACAGCAAGTGGACTAGAACCTGCAAATACATACGCAGCAGATATTACATCTTATTATACCAATAGATTTAGGTATAAAAAGAAATGGATAAACTATGGCTATGGTTTGGCTATTACCAATATTGGGGCAAAGGTTACTTATACAACTGCACAGTTCGAAGACTTTATTCCAATAAATTTAAGGGTGGGAGGTTATGTCAATTTTGAGTTAGACAAATATAATTCAATAGCTTTCTTACTAGATTTTAACAAGCTGCTAGTTCCTACACCTCCAGTTTATCAAACTGATGCTAACGGGAATGTGGTTTATAAAGATGGCGAGCCCGTGATTATTGAAGGAAAAGCAGATAATGTGCCTGTTGTGCAAGGAATGATACAATCATTTTATGACGCCCCAGGCGGATTTAGAGAAGAACTTCAAGAGATTAATACTTCTTTTGGTTTAGAATATTGGTACGATAAACAATTTGCATTAAGAGGTGGATTTTTTTATGAACCAGAATCAAAAGGAAATCGCAAATATGCAACCCTTGGGGCAGGCTTAAGGTACAATGTATT
This sequence comes from Bacteroidia bacterium, assembly GCA_044337585.1. Classification (GTDB taxonomy): domain Bacteria; phylum Bacteroidota; class Bacteroidia; order UKL13-3; family UKL13-3; genus CAYSBE01. The sequence goes on along the minus strand of JBIINH010000030.1, from coordinate 4,036 downwards.
TACAATTGACGTTTCATACCTTTTTTCATTTGGTCAGAGAAATCCGTTAGACAATACGTTGCGCTTTACGCTAGGACTTGATTTTGCAGCATTTACAAAGCAAAAAGAAAAGAAATCGGATACGCCAAGTGGTTTTAGTGATCCTGATAGATAAATAGCCAATGGGAATAAGAATTGGTTTTGGATTTGATGTGCACCAACTAGTTGAAGGCCGCGAAATGTGGTTGGGAGGTGTAAAACTTGAACACACCAAAGGTGCGCTAGGTCATAGCGATGCAGATGTGTTGCTTCATGCCATTTGCGATGCCATTCTTGGATCACTTGCTTTGGGTGATATTGGCAAACATTTTCCTGATACCGATAACCAATTCAAAGGTGTTGACAGCAAATTGTTGCTTAAACAAGTAATAAAATTAATGACGGATAGAAATTATCAGATTGGAAATATTGATGCAACCCTTTGTGCCGAAAAACCCAAAATATTACCCTATGTCCAATCTATGCGTGAAACAATTGCAGGCATTTGCGAAATTGGAATTGACGATGTTTCCATTAAAGCAACAACAAACGAAAAAATGGGATTCATAGGTCGCGAAGAAGGCATTACAGCTTATGCAGTGGTATTGTGTCAAAGCAAGTAGTGTTGCAATTGTATTTCATTAGTCAATAAAATCCAACAATGTTTCCAGTTTAATTCCTCTCGAGCCTTTTAAAAATATGTGATATCCGGTGAATTTGTTTTCGTGAATAAATCTTGTTGCATCATCAGTGTTTTTTACAAAATCAAAATTTCCCTCACGGCAATTGTAGAAATTCTCTCCAACAAAAAGTACCTTTTCTAGGTGCAACGATGTACATAGTTTTATCATGTTGCGGTGCTCTTCATCTGCATATTTCCCAAGCTCAAACATGTCTCCTAAAATAGCCAAGCTGTTAGGCAAATTCATAGCAGCAAAATTTCGAAGCGAGGCTTCCATACTGCTTGGATTGGCATTGTAAGCATCCAAGTAGATGGTATTTTGCTTCTTATTAATTACTTGTGAACGGTTATTTTTTGGTTCATAAGATTCAATACCTTTTTTGATATGTTGTTGTAAAACACCAAAGTGTTTTCCAATAGCCACAGCGGCCATGATATTATCAAAATTGTAATCACCACTAAGGCATGATGTAATTGTTACATCCTCGAAAGTAAACTTTATCTCGGGTCTTAATTGCTGGGCATTACCCATTACATCAGCAACACTTTTTTTGTCTTCGTCATTACCCGCATAAGTTATTTTTTTAGTAAGTCGTCCTGCCATGCGCATGAGCCATTCATCATGGGCATTTACAAAAGCCAATCCATCGTTTTTTAGTAAGTAATAATACAACTCACTGTTTGACTGTGCCACACCCTCAATACTTCCAAATCCCTCTAGGTGATCTTTTCCGTTGTTCGTTATGAGTCCATGTGTAGGTTGGGCTATTTCACAGAGCAAGGCATTTTCACCCACATGATTAGCTCCCATTTCAATAATTGCAATTTCATGTTCTTTCTTCAATTGTAGCAGAGTAAGCGGAAGCCCTATGTGATTATTAAAATTTCCTGGTGTTGCCAGCACATCTCTTTCTGTTTGCAAAACAGCAGTGATTAATTCTTTTGTTGTCGTTTTACCATTTGAACCGACAATAGCAATTACAGGAATATTCAATTTTTGTCTATGATACGTGGCAAGTGCTTGCAAGGTGATTAAGACATCACTTACTAGAATATATTTATCACTTATGGCAAAATGTGGTTCATCAATAACGGCATAAGATGCACCATCTTGCAACGCTTTTTCAGCAAAGGCATTGCCATTGAAGTTTGGTCCTTTAAGTGCGAAAAAAATACAGCCCGGTTGTATCTTACGGGTGTCGGTACAAATAGTGGAATGTTCAAGGTATGTGTTGTAAAGCGATGCTGTATTCATAAAATTAAGATATAATTATGACAAACTGATTTTAGTTAAAACCATATATTCGTAAAGCAAAAATCAAGATTTATGAAAAGATTACGTCTACTAAGCCTATTTATTCTATCAACAAGCCTATGTGTGCAAGCACAAAATATCAAATTTTATGCAAGTAACGGGGCACGTTTCATGAAAAACGCAACCGATTCTCTCTTGAATCCCTTTTCTGGAGGATTTAATGCACCACAGTTTTCAAATATTGATATAGATGGGGATGGCAAACAGGATTTGTTTGTTTTTGATCGTACCTCAAATCGGGTTGCAGTTTATTTACACACACCAAATGGCTATATTCATGCACCAAATTACAATGGACGTTTCCCTTTTTTAACAAACTGGGCCATACTCAGGGATTTTAATTTAGATGGAAAGCCTGATATTCTTTCTGAGACTTCGCAAGATTATCGTTTTTTACCTGACTCATTACCACATGTGCAAACAAGTGGGTTACGAATATTCGTTAATAAATCAACGCCTTTGTCCGGCATTTCATTTACTCAAATAAATAATCAAGTCTACGATACAGGTGGATATTGGGCTGATTTTGGTGTGTTTAGATCGCCCGAAAGATTACCTGTTAACAATTCAGATATTCCTGCAATTGTTGATATGGATGGTGATCAAGATCCTGATATTCTAAGTTTCACTTTAACCGATTTGAGTCCTTATTATTTTGAAAATTTTTTGAAAAACAAATACAATATTCAATATAACCAAGATAGCTCTCGATATATCTTTAGAGACCAATGTTGGGGGTACATGCAGTATGACGCACCTTCAAATAGAAATCAATTTAAGATCGGTATGTCAAAAGATCAATTAAGCAGCTGTGCATTTCAGATGTATGAGAAAAAGCAAAAGCACTCTGGCACTACGTTGTGTCCCTTAGATTATAACAACGATGGGGTATTGGACTATTTATACGGAGATGTTGGTTTTAGCAACCTTTTACTTTTAACTAACAAGAAAAATTCATTAGGTAGAGATTCAATTATTTCTCAAGACTCTTTATTTCCTGCCAATTCGGTGAGGGCTAATTTTATCATGTTTCCTGCTGCATATTATGTAGATATAAATGCAGATGGTAAAAGCGAACTATTGGTAACTACGAACGAACCTTATGCAGCAAAAAGCAAGGAAAATGTGTGGATTTATAATAACTCTGGAACCAATACTGCCCCTATATTTAATTACAGTGGAAATGATTTTTGGCTATACAATACTACAATTGACTTAGGGTCCCGAGCAGCACCAATATTAATTGATGTGGACAGTGATGGAGATGAAGACTTAATTGTAGCCACGAGCGGCAGTTATGATTTGACATTTAACATTAATGATAAACTTGTACTTTATACAAATACTCCCGATCCTGTTACCAGACGCAGTGTATTTACATTGCAAGATTCCAACTTTTTAAATATCAGTGCAAATGGTCCAATGATTCATATTGTACCCACTGCTGCAGATTTGAATGGAGATGGAAAAAAAGATATCATACTGGGAATGGAAAACGGTGAACTATTGATGTACGAAAATACAGGCACAGGAAGCACCGTATCGTTTACACGGCAATCAGGTTCTGCAGTTAGTAACATAGATGCAGGCGCATTTTCAGCTCCGGCTTTCTCTGATTTAGATAAAGATGGTGATTTGGATTTGGTAATAGGAAACCGAAATGGAATCTTAAAGTTGTATATGAATAGAGGCAATTCAGCCAACGCATTATTTGATGCACAAGCAACGATTGACACATTTGGGAAAGTAAATACAAGGTATTGCCACAATACCACCTATGATATTACTAATTGCGAATCTTGGGGATACGCAACTCCCGTTTTTTATGATATTGATGGAGACTCAACAGCTGAACTAATAGTTGGAAGTGATATTGGGTATGTAGACATTTATAAAAATATTGACACACTTCCCGGGACAATATTTACTAAGCAAAATAATGTATTTGTTGATTTTAGCAACGGACTAAATCCGGTAGAGAAAAGACATGGTCGTTTTTCAACAGTTTGTATAGGACTCAT
>JBIINH010000163.1:0-5207 GCA_044337585.1 Bacteroidia bacterium | reverse complement strand
GTGGTAACAGGCAATATCGACACTACAACCTTGGGTACATACTTCAGACAATACAGCATTACAGATGCATTTGGGTTTAACAATACGAAGCGCAGGATAGTAATCGTAAGAGATACGGAGAAACCAATAATCAGCACGATAACCGGCAGAGATACGGTAGACCACCAGATCAATACGGTATATAACGATGAAGTGTATGTGCAAGCGACCGATAACTATTGGGGCATCTCATCAAGCCAGTTGCAACGCACGGGCAATGTAAATGTTAACCAACAAGGAATCTACACAATCAGATACAATGTAGCCGATGGCTCGGGTAACCAAGCCAACGAATACACGTTGCGGGTGTTTGTAAAGGATTTGATACCACCGGTAATTACGCTAATAGGCGCACCAGATGTAGAAGTAGAAGTGTTCGGTAAGTTTAATGATCCTGGAGTAACAGCAACCGATAATATCTCGACACCAGTAGTGGTAATCGATAACAATGTAAACTATAATGTGATAGGAACGTATAGAATCATTTACACAGCTACCGATGCAGCAGGGAACAGTTCATCCGTAACAAGGGTAGTTAGAGTGGTAGATAAAACTCTACCAAATATCCAACTTTTAGGATCAAATCCATTTAGGGTAGATATAGGTACAGAATATGAAGATGCAGAACCTGGTTATGTGGTGAGCGATAATTATGATAGTGCAGATAGCATAACGGTAGAAATAGATGCATCCGCTTATCAGAAAGACATTATTGGACAATACTTTGTATACTACACTGCCATAGATAAATCGGGTAATAGGTCATCACAAATTTTCCGTAAGTTCATTATTACGTTCCCTGTGGGCATAAAAGAGTTGAATCAAAACAACACACTAACGGTGTATCCAAATCCATCAACGGGTATATTCTACATCAACAGCAAAGAGTTGAAGGGTGCAACGATAACGGTATATGACATGACGGGAAGAGAAGTATTAACCCAACAGATTAGCGAAGGCGCAGAAGACACAGCGATAGACATGACCGGTAAGATGCAGGGCATGTACCATATGGTATTAACCCACAACGGACAAAGCTACCATGCAAAAGTGACGATGATGAAATAAGCATCATCCACTTTAAACAATATAAACCAAATAAAAAAGGCGAACTGCATGGTTCGCCTTTTTTATGATATGGTTATTTTAAGAATATGCTTGCTATCCGGTTTTACTCTTGCGTCATTGTCAACAGAAAAAGGAAGTAATACAATTATGCGATTACCTTCGGTAATTTTACAAACCAACTTTTTATGATGTAGAGGTACTTTTTTATCAATAAGAAAATTACTTATTTTTTTAAAAGTTGACATACCAAATGGTTTGAATTTATCTCCATTTTCATGAACGGAAATAGACAATTGATTTAGGCTATCACAACTGCAATACAATGTCTTTGGTAGGTTTAATTCATCAATATCAGCATAAGCAACCTCTTCAATGATTATACTAAATAATCCATTGTTGAAATAAAAAGGAAATTGCGAAATAGACTGAGGTAATTTAACAATATTGTTATTAACTTTAAGAGAAATATGAATTTGATTGTATGAAGTAGTTGCTAAATATTTATCCGAATAAAACTGATTGCCGGCTGGAATTGGCAATGTCTTGACCATATTTTTGCATTGTTCGGCATTGAATTCAAACGGAGACAAAACCGAATGAAGAATATATTGCAGGTATTCTGCCGGAATGGAAAGCGAATCTATATTAATTGTTAGTTCATCAAATGACACTTGTTTTACATGAAGTTTGATAAAATCATTTATCAGTTGATCATATGCAAAATGATAAACACTTGATAGCGTACTTAAATCATTAATGTGTTTTATTGTTTTTGAATTTATTTTTTCTAAAAGTGGGAAAACCTTATGACGTAAAAAGTTTCTATTGTATTCAATTGAGGCATTACTCGAATCATCTACAAATGAAAGATTATGCGTTTGTAAATAATATCTAATATGCTCTCTGTAAAAAGTCAATAATGGTCTTTTAATATCATCGCGGCTTTCAGCTATTCCGACAAGTCCATTAATGCCGGTTCCCCTAATGATGTTTAATAAAACAGTTTCAGCACTGTCATTTGCATGATGTGCAGTTAAAATGAAATCAAAATTATATTTGGACTTTAGCTCCTGAAACCAATCATACCTGATTTCTCGTGCTTTTTGCTGAAGATTTATTCCTGTTGCCTTTAAGGTAGAAACATCATTTACGATGTATGTAAATATTGGGCAATCAAGACTGTTGCAAAAATCAATGGCAAACAATTCGTCCCGTTTACTTTCGTCACCCCTAAGGCCATAGTTGACGTGTGCTGCGGAAAACTGAAAGCCATTTTGATGAAGCAAATGCAACAAGCAAACTGAATCCATACCCCCACTAAATGCCACTAAAAGCTTGTGATTTTTAGTTATTCCAAGCTGTGTTAATCTGTTTATAAAAACCTCATGATTAATCATCATTCAAAAATAGAATTTAATATTTAGATTTGGCTTTTTATATGTGCAAGGTCAATTTCTATTTTTTATATATATTATGTGTAGTAACATTAACCGTTAGTGCACAAAAGCAAACAGTTGAATTATTACATGCTAATTCCCTTCAATATGATGAGCGGAAATCAGGAAAAGTGAGAAAGCTTTTTGGGGATGTACAGTTTAAACAACAAAATACTATGTTGTATTGCGACAGCGCATTTCAATACGAATCAGATAATAAAGTGGAAGCATTCGGCAATGTGCGCATTAACCATAATGACAGCCTTACATTCACAGGAAATAAACTAACCTACTATGGGAATTCACGTCAAGCAATATTGGAAGACAATGTGACAATGAAAGATGGCATCACGATGCTAACCACTAATCGACTTGATTTTGACATGAATACTAACAAAGGATACTATTCTAAAGGGGGAAGAATTACCTCAGATGAAAATTCACTCACTAGTAAGATTGGATATTATTATGCAAATGAAAAACTAATGTTTTTTAAGAAAGATGTGGTGTTGGTATCAACTAAATATAAAGTTCTTACCGACTCGCTTAGATATAATACACAAACAAGAATGGCTTATTATTCAGGACCTACCAACATGTATAGTGAAAACGATACACTGTATTGCGAGAAAGGTACCTACGATACAAACAAAGAAATATCACAGCTATACAATAATGCTTTGATTTCAAATGTCGACATGGTGCTTAATGCCGACACAATTTATTATCTGAAACCGACAAAATACGGCAAGGCAAGAGGCACGGTAAAAATACTTGACAGGAAAAATGAAACAAAATTGTATGGCAGCTTTGCTGAAATGATAGGGTCTAGGGGACAATTTACCATAACAAAAGATGCAGTCGTAAAAAAATATATGGATAGAGATTCCATGTACATAGTTTGTGATACTATTCAATATTTTAATGAAACAGATATACAAGAAGAAATGGTAAGGTGTTACCATAAAGTAAACATTTTCAAATCAGATTTGCAGGCAATATGCGACTCACTTGTTTATATAAAGAACGATTCCATTATATATTTGTATACACAGCCTGTTGTGTGGTCGGGTGTGAATCAAATTACATCAGATACAATATTGCTATTCATAAACAACAATTTGCTTGATTCATTTAAGTTAAGGTCAAATGGATTTTTAATTTCAAGAGAAGGCTCAAAAGAGTTTAACCAATTAGTGGGCAGAAACATGTATGGAAGTTTCAAAGACAGTAAAATCAGCTATATGTTTGCATCCGGCAACGCGCAAAGTATATATTATGCAAAAGATGATGACTCAGCATATATGGGTGTAAATGTGATAACATGCAGCGAAATGGAATTTATGTTTGAAGATAATAAAATTAGCAGGGCAAATTTTATTACAAAACCAGATGCGATCTTCCATCCACTCAATGTGCTTAAGTCCGAAGAATTAAGATTAAAAGGATTTAAATGGAAAGAGAGAATAAGACCTAAGCAAAATAAAATATTGCCATTATTAAGGGTGAAATACAGCGATTTGTAAAAAAAGAATATATTATATTTGATTTTTAATTTTTTTTCACAAACTTTGGTTTTACGTTACTTTAAAATTATTAACTAAATTACATATATGAGAACTAACATTACACTAGCAAAACGATTGGCAAAATCACTGGTACTTGTTGCTGGAATTTTTGCGTTTGGGTTTCAAGCACAGGCACAAGCTCCTGCGCAAGGAGGCGTTACTTACATTGTTGATGGAACAGGTAATGACCTGACAGCACCAAAAGATACCTTTGCAAACTTAATGGGTGCATACGGTGGAGGTGCTTACACCAATACAACAGGTATATTTAACGCAATTACAGTTAATGGAGTAGACCAAACCACCATTGGACAAATTACCATTTTGTTAGTGCCAGGCTACACAGGTGTAGAACCTACTGTTATTAGTATCGGAAGTGCTTCTATAGGAGCATATAATTTTATGAATATTAATCGTCCTATTGTTGTTCGTCCATCAGCAGGTTATAGCGTAACGTTCACAACTGGTTCAGTTACGGGCACGCAAGCATTACTTCGCTTTAATGGTGCAGGGTTTATCACTTTTGACGGAGAGTCATCACCAGGACAAAGAAATTTAACTTTTGCAATGCCGGCAGGTGCTACTGCAGCTTCTGTTAAGGTAATTGATTTTAACGGGGTTGGTCAAAATGGTTGTCAAAATATCACCATCAAAAATTGCGTGATCACAGGTAATAGCAACACTAATGCAATTAACACATTTGCTGGAGTGTACATAGGTGGAACCAGTGGAACACCAATTAACCCAGTTCGTAGAAGTCAAAATATTATAATAGAAAATAACCTTATCCAAGCGGTAAGACATGGTGTGTATGCACGAGGTATTTCTACAGTAGCAAATAGTTATGATTTAGGTCTTATAGTGCGTAACAATATTATCGGAGGAACAATAGCTCCGTTTGGTGCGCAACCGACTACGTTTGTAGGTGGTAATACAGCAAATGGTTGTGCAGGTATCTTGCTATCTGCTCAAGCAAATGCAACCATTCAAGGCAATACTATTCGCAATTCCCTTCCAGGTATTGGTGGATTTAGAGGAATTGAACTATCAACACAAGGCGGTAATCTTTCTGTAGACAGTAATATATCAATTAATG
>JBIINH010000162.1:0-5254 GCA_044337585.1 Bacteroidia bacterium | reverse complement strand
CACCATTAAGTACGAATGAAATATCTAATGCATCAGGATTTGCTTCAAACTTTGTAGTGTCTAAAACTCCTGTAGCAATACCAAATATCGTTACTCCTCCTGGTACTTCGTTCAATTCTTCTGTATAAATAACATCCCCAACTGTTGTAGAACCCGCAGGAGCAACGCCAACCGAGATATCTTGTGCAGCAGGCGCATTGATGTATGGAGTAGCTGTGCGAAACGCAAAGTTTGAAAGCAATTTGGTATTTGTATTTGTAGTGTTATTGATTAACCAAATGTCTACTGTGTCAGCTGCCGGATCAGCACAATTGTGAAATACCTGCAAACGGAAAGTAGTTTGCAATGGAATTTCAATTACATCACCGTTTGATAAAGCAGCAAAAATTCCAAATGCTTTACCGTTATTATTCGCAGCTGGATTTAAAAAACCTGATGCGAATACCACAACAGCACTGTCACTTAAACCCAATGCAGCCAAGGGCACATTTAATGTTTGAAGTAATGTACTGTTAGATGATACAATTACATCAATAAAATAATTATCAGTAGGTAATTTTGCGCCCGTGATATCATTTCCGTAAGTTAAGTCTGTTAATTCTACCAATTCGTTGTTTCCTTTCCTAATAACTAAGTCAACAGAAGGTGCGTCTGTAGAACCATGAACAATACTTAGGTAAGTTGAGTCACCGCTGGTAACAAAGCGTTCTGCTGGAGTAATTACTTTGATGCCAAATGGCTGACTAGGAGTAAAGCCTCCACCAAATGTACCTTGTGCTAATAAAACGTAAGTAGCATTAGGGGTAAGGTTGTATCCGAATCCTATTAAAGTATCAGAAATGGATGTACTGTTTTTGGCTGCAAATGCAAGTCTAATATTAGTTCCAGCTGGGGCGTCAATAAATCCGCTTGATTGGCGGAAACCAAAATTATCAATTATTTTTTCAAATGTAGTTCCGTTTACCAACCATACGTCAACAGTATCTAGGGCTGGTGTGGCTGAATTGTGAATGGCCATAACCCTGGCTGTTTGGGCTTGAACTTGGTATGCACCCAGCATACATACAGTACCAAGAAGTAAAAGAAGTTTTTTCATATGATTAAATTTTAAGTTGTAAGCATATGAAACCCCGTTGTATGTTAAATGTTTGTAAAGGAATTGTAAAATGCAGGTTATAGGCTGTAGCTTATTTTATAGCTACCACTGAAATTTCAACATTCGCATTGAGTGGGAGTTTGACAACCTGCACGGTTTCGCGTGCGGGGAAATTGGTTGCAAAATAGGAACCGTATATTTCGTTTATTGCAGCAAAATTACTTAGATCGGTACAATAAATGGTGGTTTTCACAACATGGCTAAAATCCATTCCTGCTTCCAAAAGTATGGCTTTTAGGTTTTGCATTACTTTATCGGTTTCGGCTTTAATGTCTGTTTGTATCATGTTGCCTGTTTGTGCATCTTTGGCTACCTGCCCTGAAGTGTAAAGGGTATTGCCAATCAATATACCATGACTGTAAGGGCCGATGGGTTCAGGGGCATTGCTCGAAGTTATTATTTTCTTTTCCATGGGTTTATATTGTTTTTTATTGTTGTCAAATGTAGCTTGCGCAAATGAAGATTCTTGCAAGAGGAGAAAAAATAAAAACAGATGAATTGAGGTTATTGCTTTCATCGGATGTACAATTAGATGTGTTAGACGATACGGATCTTACGGCCCACAATTTAACACAATACGATTTAATTTTCGATTTGGATTTTGATAGCCATCCCCACCAATTGAAATTTGTTGCTTCGCTACCTATTTCGGTAGTGATGAGTTCGGCAAAGTTGCAACTGGCAGATGCGGTTAAGCAATTGGGTCGCACACCCGAATGTAAACTTTTTGGGATGAATGCGATACCAACATTCATTCACCGGAGTTTATGCGAGGTTTCGGCATATGACGAGTCGCAAAAAGAGCATTTGGAAAATGTGTTTGCTAAATTGAACCTGACATGCAGTTGGGTAGAAGATAGGGTAGGTATGGTTACACCTCGTATAGTTTTTATGATAATCAATGAAGCATGTTATACCTTTCAAGAGGGAACGGCTAGCATGCAAGATATTGATACTAGCATGAAACTTGGAACCAACTATCCTTTTGGACCTTTTGAGTGGGCCGATAAAATTGGGATTAAATATGTTTATGAAACCCTGAATGCGCTATATAATGATACCAAAGATGAGCGCTATAAAATTTGTCCCTTATTAAAAACACACTATTTGCGTGATCAAAAATTTATAACGTGATTTAATTTCCCCCACTCCACGTTTCTCGGTCAAGGCTTCGATATTGTATTGCTTCTGCAAGATGTTCAATTTTTATTTCTTCACTTGCCGAAAGATCGGCAATCGTGCGCGCTACTTTTAATATACGGTCGTAAGCTCTTGCGCTAAGTTGCAATTTATTCATGGCCGATTTGAGCAAATTTTGAGCTGCTGAATTAATCTGACATACTTCTCTTACCATGGTGCTGCTCATCATGGCATTGGCATATACACCATCCTGTCCGCTAAATCTTTTGCTTTGTATTTCCCGTGCTTTCACTACCCTTTCTCGAATGAATTCACTTTTTTCTGCCTTACGGGTATCGGCCAATTGGTCAAAATTTACAGGAGTCACTTCCACGTGTAAATCTATCCTATCCAACAATGGTCCAGATACTTTGCTCAGGTATTTCTGGACAGTTCCTGGCGGACATACACATTCTTTTTCGGGGTGGTTGAAATAGCCGCAAGGACAAGGATTCATGGATGCTACTAGCATGAAACTTGCCGGATATTCAATTGAGAATTTGGCACGCGAGATAGTAATACGTCTTTCTTCAAGAGGTTGGCGCATCACTTCGAGCACCGTTCTTTTAAATTCTGGAAGTTCGTCCAAAAACAATACACCGTTATGTGATAATGAAATTTCACCCGGCTGCGGATTATTGCCTCCTCCCACCAATGCAATATCACTGATGGTATGGTGTGGAGAACGAAAAGGACGTTGGTAAATCAATGCGGTTTCTTTGGCCAGTCTTCCGGCAACCGAATGTATTTTTGTTGTTTCCAAGGCTTCTTGTAACGTAAGCGGAGGAAGAATAGATGGAAGCCGTTTGGCCAGCATCGTTTTTCCAGCACCCGGAGGTCCTATTAAAATTACATTATGACCACCTGCAGCAGCTATTTCCATTGCACGTTTGATGTTTTCCTGTCCGCGTACATCAGCAAAATCATTGTCATCACTGGCAATGTTTTGTTCAAATTCTTTGCGGGTATCTATTTCTATTTGTTCAAGTGCATTTGGCTCCCCATTAAAAAAATCAATTACTTCTTTCAAATTTGACGCACCATATACTTTCAGGTTATTTACAATCGCAGCTTCACGGGCGTTTTCTACAGGTAAGATAAAACCCTCAAAACCCTCTTTGCGAGCTTGTATGGCAATAGGCAACGCGCCTTTAATGGGTTTCAATTTTCCATCCAAAGCCAACTCGCCCATGATGATATATTTTTCTAAACGTTCAGCACTCAATTGGTCTGATCCGGCAAGGTACCCTAGTGCTAAAGGCAAATCATATGACGATCCTTCTTTGCGTATATCTGCAGGTGCCATGTTTATCACAACGCGTAACCTCGGCATTTTATAGCCGATATTTTTTATTGCTGTTTCAATACGTTGATGTCCTTCTTTTACGGCATTATCAGGTAGCCCAACTAAACTATAACCAACACCTTTATCCGATACGTTTACTTCCATTGTGATGGTCACAGCATTTACTCCATATACCGCACTCCCAAATGTTTTTACCAGCATGTTTATTATCCTTTTTTAAACAATATATTCCTTCACTTTCTCAAATATTTCATTTGAAATTTCATCCATTGGTTTATTACCATCTATCAACACAATGTTTTCTTTATTTTTAAACAAATCAAAAGATTTTAAATAATTTTTGTGCACCTTATTTAAGTTTTCAAGTGTTTCATATTTTTCAGTTACTTCCCTATTTGACATAATTCTTGCCATGGCTACGGCCGGGTCAATTTGTATAAACAGGGTTAAATCGGCTTTGGCCAATTTAGCTGCTAAGCTATTGGCTTGTATCACCCAATCTATATCTGTATGCACTCCCTGATAGGCATACGAAGAAAATACATACCTGTCTGAAACAACATGAGTTCCTTTTTGCAATGTAGCGAGAATCCCATTAGTATCATCTAAAATGTGCTGTAAGCGGTCTGCTACAAATAACCCGGCAATTACTTCATCATGCAAATGAGTCTTGTGCGCAAATGCATCACGTATCATGTTGCCAAGTTGGTCTTTGGTAGGCTCGCATGTTAATAGTGTTTTTTGACCAACCTGATTAAGCCTGTCAGCAAGCAATTTTGCCTGTGTGCTTTTTCCGCTTCCGTCTATTCCTTCAAATGCTATAAATAATGGCTTTTGCATATATGCGAATCAACAATTTTTTTTATTTATTCTGCAGTGAAAATAAAATATTCAGGATAGTGTAGTAAATAAAGGTAAAAGAGTCTAAAATAAGCTGAAATATAAATAGATAAGAATTTTAATTTGTTTTAAGATTTTTTACATTAATTTCGATATTCGTTTTAAATTATTATATACATGAATATAAAAAATACACTTATTGCAATTTGCATTTTTATTTTATCGATTCCATCATTTGCACAAACAAATATTGCTCCTTTGGCAGTAGCTTCAGCTGCTCCGGCATGCAATACAGGACCATGTACTACATTAAATGATTTGAATTTTGGTACTTGTGGAGCACAACAAATGTGGATCACCTCAAACGCTACCAATCCCGGATCGGCAGTAAATATTACGTTTGTTTGGTCATCAATACAAGGAATGAACCGAATTACTATTCATCCAGGAGAAAATGGAAATCGATTTCTAACAGGTGGTACTATTCAAATTTGGGACGGGTCGGCTTGGGTAAATCATACAACCTTTACGCAAGCACCAACAGTTTGCCAATATGATATTAACTTTCCAACAGTTGGTACGACACAGTTAAGAATTGTAGATATGACAGTTGGAGGAACACAAAGTTCAAATGTTAATTTTAGAGAAATTGAAATCTTTAGCGCATCACTTGCCCCACCTCCGGCCCCAATCCCTCCGTTAGCCAACTTTGATTTCACATTAGGCTTAGATACGGCATGGCAAACTGCACCCCGCACGTTGGTAAACACGAG
>JBIINH010000161.1:0-5351 GCA_044337585.1 Bacteroidia bacterium | reverse complement strand
CAAACAAAGCCATTGTATGGAACTGCTCAAACACTTTTCCCAATAGTACAAGGAAGTGTTTACAAAGACTTGAGGATACAATCGGCTGAATACATTGCATCATGCGAAATGCCCGGAAATGCAATTGGTGGATTATCAGTGGGTGAACCTGCTGAAATGATGTACGAGATGACGCAATTGGTATGTGATATTTTGCCTGCTGACAAGCCTAGATACCTAATGGGTGTTGGCACACCAGACAATATTCTTGAATGCATATCGCTTGGAATTGATATGTTTGATTGTGTAATGCCAACACGAAATGCACGTCATGGATATCTCTTTACCTCGCAAGGTATTATCAACATTAAAAATAAAAAGTGGGATAAAGATTTTTCAGCAATTGACGACCTATTTACGCCTCAATATTCAAAAGCATACTTAAGACATTTGATACATAGCAAGGAAATGTTAGGCGCACATATTGCCAGTAAGCAAAACTTAAGTTTCTATCTGTGGCTTGTAAAAACCTCTAGGGCACATATCATTCAAGGAGATTTTGAAAGCTGGAAAAAAAGCGTACTTCCTGTTATTACCCAAAGGCTATAAATGCAATTGGCATAATAATTAATTATACTTGTGCCTGTCAAATATACCATGTCAAAATTCAGGCTAACGATTATTGATAAATACATCATCAGGAAATACCTGGTTACGTTCATGTTCTCTACTGGGTTGTTTTCTCTTATTGCCATTGCAATTGATATACCTGAAAAAATTGATGACTTCTTAAGAAAAAAACCACCTGTAGAGGCCATCATATTTGATTATTATATTTATTTTCTTCCTTGGTTCTATGGGTTATTTGGCCCCATTTTCGTATTTCTTTCTTGTTTGTTTTTCAACTCTCGTTTGTCTCAAAATACAGAAATCATCGCAATCCTTGGTTCGGGTGTTAGGTATACCCGATTTTTAAGACCTTATTTTTTTGCAACCACCGTTTTGGTTGCGCTATTTATATTTTTAAATACAACAGTAATACCTGTAAGTGATAGACACAGGTATGAATTTGAAGATAAGTATGTGAAAGATAAAAAGAAGAGCTCGAATAATAATATACATGTACAGATAGAACCCGGCACCATGCTTTTTATCGAATCTTTTAATTATGTGGACAGTTCGGGTTTCAATTTGCATATGGAACGAATAGAAGACGGAAAACTTGTACAGCGCTTAAAGGCGGGTAGCATTCGGTGGAATAAAGAAAAAAATATGTGGTCGATGATAAATGTAATGCAACGCACCTTTGTCAATAATGGAGAGTTGATTAGGCAAGTGAACGTGCTTGATACCATGCTACCTATAAAACCTGATGAGTTTATTATAAAGAATGAATATATTTCTGCAATGACCAATCCCGAGCTAACAGAATACATTAGAAAAGAAATTGAAAAGGGGTCATCCAGTATCAATGCATATCAAGTAGAGTTGCTCAGGAGAACCGCAGGAGCCATTTCATTTTTCCCTCTTACCCTTTTAGCTGTTGCTATTTCATCTCGCAAACAACGAGGAGGCATAGGCTTAAACCTAGGCTTAGGTATTTTTGCAACACTTTTATATTTGCTCACGGTACAAGTATTTCACACATTTGGTATGAATAATGTGATGGCACCAGTTTGGGCTGTTTGGACTCCTGTGGTATTGTTTACCGTACTGGCCATTTATTTATTATATAAGTCTCCGAAATAGACATGAAGTTCCCCAAACTGCTGCAATTGCATGTCATTATTTTACTCTGGGGATTTACGCCTATTTTGGGAAAGCTTATTACTCTTGGAAGTTTAGATTTGGTATTTTATCGTTTGCTTATTTCTGGTGTAGCTTTATATATTTTTATTCGCTACAAAAATGTTTCACTGCGCATGTCTCGAAATGCATTGGCAGAGGTGATGTTGATGGGATTTGTAGTGGGTATACATTGGTTTAGTTTTTATGAGGCCATCAAGGTTTCAAATGTGAGCATGGCCATGATTGGTTTTGCTACGATTACATTATTTGCTAGTATCTTTCAACCAATTCTTCTAAAACAGAAATTTTATAAAGGAGATTTGTTTTATGGCTTAGCAATATTCGTTGGCCTATTGGTTATTGTTAAATACGAAACATATCACGTTGCCGGAATCATTTGGGGGATAGGAGCAGCTATATCGGGTGCATTTTTTGGTGTATATAATGGGAAACTCATTACCAAGCATTCTGCAGTGAGCATTACCTTGCTTGAGTTTTTAGGAGCCATTCTTACCATTATTGTTTTGCGCTTATTTGCTCATGGAAACATTAATTTCCCGATACCTCAAGGCAGTGATATTGTATACCTGCTTATACTTAGTTTGCTGTGTACAACCGTTGCATTTACTTGGAGCATCGATATTTTAAAATATTTTACTCCTTTCACGGTCATTATCACAAATAACCTAGAACCTGTTTATGGAATCGTATTTTCTGTACTGATATTTGGGCAGTCGGAGTTGATGTCTATACCATTTTATATCGGAGCGGCCATAATTTTAGTAAGTGTGTTTACCTACCCATTGGTTAAAAGAAAGTTTTACAAAAACTAAATGAAATTACAAAAGCATACCTGCAATGGTAGCTGATAAGTAAGAAGCCAATGTACCGCAAAACAATGCACGGAAACCAAGTTTCGCTAAGTCTGCACGCCTCGAAGGAGCCAACTCCCCGATGCCTCCAACTTGAATTGCTATAGAACTGAAATTTGCAAAACCACACAATGCAAAGCTGGCAATCACAACAGATTTGGGTTGCAGTAAGTGATCTTTTATCAGTGGCGCAAGATTTGAGTATGCAACAAATTCATTTATCACCATCTTGGTTCCCATTAATGAACCGATGGTGAAAATATCCTCTGATGGTACGCCCATAGTCCAAGCGAAAACAGAAAATATTGATCCAAATATTTTGTTTAAACTGATAATTTCTGAACCTACTATTGGAGTCATGTCACCCGATATAAAGATGTTTGGCATTTCGGCTAGCTTAGCTAAGCAAACATCAGCAAGTGCAATGAGTGCAATAAAACCAATGAGCATAGCAATTACATTCAGAGAAACTTTTAGCCCATCACTAGCTCCGTGAGAAATCGCATCCAATAAATTTGCATGATTCTTTTTTACTTCCAGTTTCACTGTACCTTTTGTTACCGACTCTTCTGTTTCGGGCCACACAATTTTTGAAATGACCAATGCGCCAGGAGCAGCCATGATACTTGCTGCAAGTAAATAAGGAGCTGGCACTCCCATAGAAATATAAACAGCCATTACCCCGCCTGCAATACAAGCCATACTGCCACTCATCGAAGCGAGTAACTCACTCATGGTCATGCTTTGGATATAAGGCTTTATCATGATTTGGGCTTCCACTTGTCCAACAAATGCACTCGATACATTTGACAGTGCTTCGCTTCCGCTAACTCCCATTAACTTATGTACGATTCGGGCAAAAACAGAAACCAAAATCTGCATCAACCCGATGTGGTAAGCAATATTTACCAATACCGCAACAAATATGATAGCGGGGATGATTTTAAACATAAACAAGAAACTATATGCATCACCAAAGATGGGTTTGAGTAATTCTGGTTTCATAAGTCCGCCAAAAACAAACTCGCCTCCTTTATCTGCCAAATCAAGAAGTTTTTTAATGGCATTTCCCAATACAAGAAAAAGTTGTTGTCCTGTTTCTGTTTTTAAAATAAACAGGGCCAAACCAAGTTGTATACCCATGCCACTAAACACCAACCTATAGTTAATTGCTTTGCGGTTCTTTGAAAACAAAAACGCTAAACCCAGAATAAGCAAAATGCCAAAGATACCCTGAAATCTCTCCATTATTTATTTGCGTTTATTAAGCTCATCTCGGATTTGTGCTGCTTTATGATAATCTTCTGCATTCAATGCTTCGGTAAGTTTTTCTTCAAGCTCCTCTGATGTAAAAGCAGAAAGACCTGAAGCCTTGGCTTCTGTTTGCGATTGTTGTGTATATTGTAACTCGCTTTCTTCGTCTTCATCAAATATCACTCCTGCCAATTGCAATATCTCTTCATTAACATACACCGGACATTTAAACCTTACAGCCAATGCTATTGAATCAGAAGTACGTGAATCAATTTCATATTCTTCGCCATTTTTATCACAAATCAATTTTGCATGAAATACACCTTCTACCAAATCATAAATCATTACTTCAATGATATTTACATCAAATACTTGACAAAAATTAACAAACAAATCATGAGTCATCGGGCGAAAAGGAATAATTTTTTCAATTTCGATAGCAATGGCTTGTGCTTCGAAACTTCCAATTACTATTGGCAATTTACGCTTGCCATTTTCTTCCCCTAGTATTAGCGTATATGAGCCGCTGCTCTGCCCCGAACTTAATCCTAAAATATTGAGTTTAATTTTATTCATGCATCACATATCATTGTGCAGGCTCAAACCTAAATTAAATTACCTTTTTTGCAAATTTTAATTATCACTAATTTACATAAAGAACTTCCGTATAAGCCATATCACTAAGTTTATTAATGCAGAGAAGAGTAGCATGGTTGTGAGCGGAAAGTAAAATCGAAACCTTGTTCCATCCAAACGAAAATCACCGGGAAGTTTTCCAATCCAGAATAATTTGTCAGCCAACAGCCACCAGGCAATACCGGTGATGATGAGGACAAACCCAATAATGATTATCCATTTATAGGGTTGAATTTGTTCCATTCATGCTTAATTTCGACCTTCAAATATACCAATTATGCAAACCATCGTATACGGCATTAAAAATTGTGATACCATGAAAAAAGCTTTTACCTGGCTTGAAAATAATGGCATTGACTATACCTTTCACGACTACAAAAAAGCAGGTATTGACGAAAACCAAATTAAGGCATGGCTCAAATTGGTACCGCTTGAAGGCCTGATTAACAGCAAAGGCATTACCTACAAAAAACTAAATGAAGAAGAAAAACAGCAACTCGCCCAACCCGATTCGGCTATCCCATTAATGATTACTCATACCAGCATGATTAAACGACCAATAGTAACTTACAATGATAAATTGCTGCTGGGATTTGATGAAAAAAGCTGGGGGCAAAGCCTGAAATAATAAAAGCTAAACACGCTCGCCTAAAAAATACGCCACGGCAAGGCGGTATCCGTCAAGTCCCAGACCGATGATTGATCCAATACAATTTTTGGATAAAAACGACTGATGCCTGTATGCCTCACGTGCAAACACATTGCTGATATGCACTTCGATGGTTGGGGTTTGAATGGCGGCAATGGCATCACCTATGGCAA
>JBIINH010000160.1:0-5401 GCA_044337585.1 Bacteroidia bacterium | reverse complement strand
TGTTTGAAATTTGCCATACGAAACGAAATCTGATATAAACCCGGTAATGGCTCCTTTGTATTGGATGTTGCCTAATTTAAAAACTTCTTCGGGCATACCCATATCGGTAAGCAATGCAATATCTGCCGCGTTGGTTTTCAAATATTCAATGCGTGAGTCTATGAAGGTATTATAAATATCGGGAATGCCCTGCATTGTGATATCTCCTTTAAATTTGGTGCCTTCGCCAAATGATACATCTATATTTTTCAGCCTCATATTGGAAATGGTGCCGCGCATTTCTCCTGTTGTATTCACTGCTATGTTTAAATAAGAAAGCTCGGGGGCAAAAAAAGCAAAGTCGCGCATGTCAATTTTTGTATTTTTAACAAGCACTTTCATTTTCACATTATTTATAAAATCTTCTGCAAGGTGGTCCCAACTATTGTATTGCATGCTCACATAATTGCCAATTTCCGAATACGGTGTTTTGATATGCAGGCTATCAAAATACATCCCTCGTGGTGATATAACTGCTTTGGCTTGCATATCTGAAAGCACAAATCCACTTCGCTCTTTTGTAGAAAAATGGTTGATGTCTAAATACAAACTGTCATCTACAATATGAAACGTTTTTAACTCAATAGCTATTTCACTAAAGTCCTCATGCAAACCATCAAAAGCTGTGCTATCTATTTCTGATAAAAAATCATAAAGCCTAAAATGCCCCTTAACCATTTTCAGGTCATTAAAATATAAATGAAATGGCACGGTATCATTGGGATTAACTGTTGTATCACCCGACATAAACCCATTAATAGCATCTAAGCTGTATACCGAATCGGCATAGGTTGTCAATTTACAATAACTTCCGGTAAGCCTTACCTTAGCCAAACCAAAACGCAACGCTTCGGGTGATAATTCTTTAATTTTAAAATCCAATTGTTGTACAAAAAATAGTGTATCCATTTTGGGATCAGCAAATAATATATTTTGTAAACTAAAACTTCTGAATGGGGAAAACCTGATGCGCTCAATGCTTATGTTGGTGTTGTAAGTTGAATTGAGGTAGGTAGTGGCCTTGCGTGCTAGCCAGTTTTGAAACCACACACTATTTAGCAGCAAATAGGTAAGCAATAAAGAAATTGCCACTACCCCAACCATGAGGCGTACAAAATATTTAGCTATTTTTTTGACGAGCATCAAACATTCAAATATATTGCCAAACGAGCAACTACACAAATGTCTGACCAAACAATTACCATATTAGCAATTGAGTCATCTTGCGATGATACCTCTGCATCGGTGATACGTGATGGAAAAATACTTAGCAATTTGGTGGCAAACCAGCAAATACACGAGCTTTACGGTGGCGTGGTGCCTGAGTTGGCATCACGGGCACACCAACAAAATATTGTGCCTGTGGTAGATGCCGCGCTAAAAAAAGCAGGCGTTTCAGTAGCCGAACTCAATGCCATTGCCTTTACTGCCGGTCCGGGTTTAATTGGGTCTCTATTGGTGGGAACCGCTTTTGGAAAGGCGCTTGCATCATCCCTTCATTTGCCCATCATTAAAGTGCATCATATGGATGCCCACATTCTTGCCCATTTTATTGATAACCCAAAGCCCTCTTTTCCTTTTATGTGTCTTACCATTTCCGGAGGTCATACCTTAATCAATATTGTACACGAAAATTACCATATCGAAGCTGTTGGACACACCCTTGATGATGCTGCAGGTGAGGCTTTTGATAAGGGAGCAAAACTACTTGGGCTGCCTTATCCCGGTGGGCCACTTATTGATAAGCTGGCGCAAAATGGAAATCCACATGCATTTGATTTTCCGGTGCCACAAATCAGTGATTTTAATTTTAGCTTCAGCGGACTTAAAACCTCGTTGATGTATTTTTTAAAAGAGAAAGCAAAAACTAACCCCGATTTTGTGAAACAATACCTGCCTGATATTTGCGCATCATACCAATTTGCAATAACCAAACACCTGATGACGAAATTGACAAAGGCAGCAAAACAATACCAAATCAACCATATTGGCATTGCTGGTGGCGTATCGGCCAATAGCTATATCAGAAACGAACTAACCATAATCGGGCAAAAACAAGGATGGAAAACCTATGTTCCCGATTTTCAATACTGTACTGATAATGCCGGTATGATTGCCATGTCGGCATACATCAAATACCTAAATGGCGAATTTGCACCCAAAGACCTCTCTCCTTTTGCCCGCTAGGTTGGCGGATAAGTTGTGAAGGATATTTCGCTCTGAAGCACATTTAAAATACTATTTTCGCACCCATGTGGTACAAAAATATTCTTGAAACCATTGGCAATACTCCAATGGTACAACTCAACAAAATAACTAAAGATTTGCCTTGCACGGTGCTTGCCAAAATTGAAACCTATAATCCCGGCAACTCCATCAAAGACCGCATGGCACTTAAAATGATTGAAGATGCTGAAAAAGCCGGCAAACTAAAACCCGGGTATACCATCATTGAAGGTACCAGCGGAAATACCGGAATGGGTTTGGCCATTGCTTCCATCATCAAAGGATACAAATGTATTTTTACCACCACCGACAAGCAATCGCGCGAAAAAGTAGATGCCTTAAAAGCATTTGGTGCTGATGTGATTGTGTGCCCTACTGATGTTGACCCCGAAGACCCTCGTTCTTATTATTCTGTATCATCTCGTCTTGAAAAAGAAATTCCCAACTCGTGGAAACCTAACCAATATGACAACCTTAGCAATTCGTTGGCTCATTATGAAAGCACCGGCCCCGAAATTTGGAAACAAACTGATGGCAAAATTACCCACTTGGTAGTTGGTGTTGGCACTGGTGGTACCATTTGTGGAACGGGTAAGTTTTTGAAAGAAAAGAATCCCAATATCAAAATATTAGGCATCGATACCTACGGCTCGGTGTTTAAAAAATATAAAGAGACCGGCATTTTTGATAAAAATGAAATTTATCCCTACATCACCGAAGGCATTGGCGAAGATTTTCTGCCACAAAATGTTGACTTCAATATTATTGACCATTTTGAAAAAGTAACTGATAAAGATGCTGCTCTTTTTACCCGTAAGATTGCACGCGAAGAAGGCATTTTTGCAGGCAACTCTGCAGGCTCAGCCATGGCCGGGGTGATGCAAATGAAACATATGTTTAAAAAAGATGATGTGGTGGTGGTTATTTTTCATGACCACGGCACACGCTACCTTGGCAAAATGTTTAATGATGATTGGATGCGCGACAGGGGTTTCTTAACTGATGAAAAACCTAAAGCGTCTCAGTTGATTGAACGCCACAAACACTTGCCTTTGGTTACCGTAAGTACAGCTGATACCATTGCTGATGTTGTGTCTAGGATGCGCAAACACAATATCTCGCAAGTGCCTGTTGTTAATGAGCAAAAAGAATTTGTGGGTTCATTGAATGATTCGCACCTGTTTGCTTCGTTGCTTGAGCACCCCGAACTGAAACAAGAAAAAGTAATAAAAGTAGTGCAACCTCCTTTCCCTTTTGTAGCTGCTGATGCTACCCTTGATGAAGTATCGAAACGAATTACCAAAGATACCAATGCGGTATTGGTGAAAGCACTTTCGGGCGATGTACACATCATTACCCGCCAAGATATTATTGATGCCCTAAACTAAATCTTAAAACCATGATGAAAACTACATTTTTGTTCCCCGCACTATTGCTAACCGGTATGATAACCTTTGCCCATGCACAAACAACTGATAGCCTGCAAACCAAAGATAAAATAGCAACACCTGTTGAAATATTGGCACAGTATGTAGCCCAATCAAGTATGGTATGTGGCGAAAAACATGTGGGCTCCGGCACCATCACTGTTTCGGGTGTGGCTGATGAAAAGCTGAGTCCCGATATGGTTACTTTTTATGTGCAACTAAATGTGGTAGATAAACAAACTTCTAAGGGCACACAAAAATTGACTCTTCAGCTAAATGAATTGCAGCAAAAATTGACTGCGGCTGGCTTTACACAAAAAGACATTAAACTAGGAAATTTTTCTATAACACCTGTAATTGAATATACCAGCGAAAAACAAGATTTTAAAGGATATCAAATATCGCAATCGCTTGAAATTACCTTTGAAGCCAAACGCGACAAAATGGATAAACTGATCAATACCTTATCGGCAGAAGACGCTGAACGCATTACAGTTTCTTTTTACGCTTTTTTATCAGACACCAAAAAACGCGAAGCGGAAAAACGGTTGCTTAAAAAAGCCATTAATGATGCTGCTGAAAATGCAGAAATAATTGCTGATGCCGCCAAAATAGAAATTGATGCCGTATCGCAAATCATCTACAATAACCAAGATGCGTTTTTCCCAAGCATGATGCACGAAAAAGTTGCAGTGATGCAAGCTGCAACTCCGGCAAATAGCAATATCATCAAAGAAAATGTGTTGACAAACCTGAACCTGGAAGAAATATTGCTGAGCAAAAGTGTGACAGTTATATACACCGTAAGGAAACCTGCTGTTAAATAAAAAAAAACAACCGCGCCAGGCCAATGCCCAACGCGGTTGCTGCATAGAAAAATGGATAGGTTAGTCTTTTTTGCCACCAATCATTAGCAATTCGTTTACCACAATTTCGGTGGTATAGCGCTTAATGCCTTCTTTGTCATCGTAGCTGCGGCTGCTAAGCTTGCCCTCAATGGCTACTTCGGCACCCTTTTTCAGGTACTTTTCTATTATTTCAGCTTGCTTGCCCCATGCAATGATATTGTGCCATTGGGTTTCTTCTATCTTCTCGCCTGCTTCGTTGCGATACGAATCAGAGGTAGCCAATGAGCATTTGGCGAGTGTTTTGCCTGAAGCTAATTTTTTTACATCAGGGTTTTGGCCCAAGCGGCCAATTAAGCGTACAGAGTTGCGTAAGTTGTTCATGATTTTTTTGTTTTTTTTAGTTGCCTGTTTGTTGTTGCAAACCAAGCGGGTTATTGATTAATTTATTTTTTTGCTGCCTAAGGCTCTTTTGTCTTGCAGGATCCTGTGCAAACCAAGCAACCCAAGCAGCGTGCCAAAACGGGAGGCAACTGTTATTTATGCAAATGCCTTTCTGGAAATGACGGTGCAAAGATTGGATGGCCCCGAAACCCAAGCCGTATGGTATCCGAATGGTTTCGAAAATAAATGGAAATAAACGTTTGCACACGCTTATAAAGTAGGTATTTAATACCCAATACATAACATAAAGCACTAAGTTTGGGAATGCAGCAGTGCATGGCTATTTGCATCACTTTGGGTCAAATAAATTCTGTTTGCATTATTCATAAATACTTGCTAAAATCGTGTACCTAATTAGCCAAGATGAAACTTATTCCAACAACAAAATATATTGAAGCAAAAAAAGAACAAAGTTTCGCA
>JBIINH010000029.1:0-18011 GCA_044337585.1 Bacteroidia bacterium | reverse complement strand
GCGTTTTTCAACCGTATTGGGAAATGGCACACCCAAAAATGTGCTCGTTCCAAGTGCCTTTATGGTTGACTACTGTGGGGCAATCTATGGCTCGGTGTGGGCGGGGAGCATCAATAATTCTTCAACATATAGAAACGGAGCTTGGAGACTCAATGTTCCAAGTTCGACAAACGGAATGGCTGTAACACCCAATGCAATTCAAACAGCAACCGATGGTGAAGACTTTTATTTATTTGCTCTTTCTCCAAACGCAGATAGCCTGCTTTACGGAACTTTCTTAGGTGAATTTTTTGGCGAAGACCATGTAGATGGTGGCACAAGCAGGTTTGATGCACGGGGCGTTATTTACCAATCGGTATGTGCAAGTTGCGGAAGTGGCACCTTTGGCACTTTTCCTACCACTTCGGGTTCTTTTTCGCCAACCAATAAAAGCCCACGTTGCAGCAATGCAAGTCTTAAAATGGATTTTAGGGTAAGTGGTTTGGTAACTGCTGATTTTACTATTGAACCCAAAAGAAGGTGCACGGATTCCAGTATCTTTTTTATAAACAACTCCTACAATGCAAATGCTTACCAATGGTTTATTAATGATACATTAGCTGATACTACGACAAATCTACAACGCATCTTTACTCAACCGGGAAGGTATACCATTAAACTTCTTGCTATCGATAGCAATAAATGCAATATTGCAGACAGCATTACAAAAACTTTAACCGTAGGCACATCTATACATGCGGCATTCATTACAGAAAGAGACACCTGCACCCCTACTATTTTTTTTAGAAACCTAACAATAACCAGCACGGGTGACACGCTTCCTGTACTTTGGGATTTTGGAGATGGCACTACATCTACCTTACAAAATCCTCAAAAGATATATGCCTCATCTGATAATTATCCGGTATACATGTATGTAATTGATTCATTGGGGTGCACCGATACGCTTTTTCAGGCTGTTGATTACAATCGCAATGTGCATTTGCTGTCTGCCTTGCTTTCGCCCATTGACAGTGTTACTTGTGAACCCAAAAACGTAATGATATTTAGTTTTGGAAATGGCGGAAAACAATTTGAATGGTATATCAACGATACCTTTGTATCGGCAAACAGGAACTTAGATACTGTATTGTATAAAGGAACCTATTTTATCAAACAAATTGTAATTGATTCAGCTACCTGCAAAATTATTGACAGCGTATTTTCCTACATCAAAATTATGCCTGAGGTATTTCCTGATTTTAAAATTGTTCGTGATTCATGCTCACTTACACTTCAATTTACCAATACCTCATTGATGTTTCCAAATGACAGTGTTGAGTTTATTTGGTATTTTGGTGATGGAGACAGTGCCATTCAAAAAGATGCTGTACACACGTATGATATAGCAGGCACTTACACCATTGGACTTAGGGTGAACAAGGGATTGTGGTGCGAATACCTGAGGACTAAAGATTTCACACTTGACAATAATAACCTGGTGCTGGATGCACGGTTTACGGTAACACCGGATACAATTTGTGTGCCGACCTCTGTCACGTTTAACAATACTTCTATAAATGGCATCAGGTATTATTGGTATGTAAATGACACACTCATGGATAGTACGTCTAACTATTTACACACCTTTTCCCAAAAAGGAACATATGATATTACACTTATTATTTTTGATACGGTAACTTGCTATCAAAGTGACACCTTTACAAAAACGATAGAAGTATTTCCAAGCGTCACTCCATCATTCATTTTTTACCGCGATACCTGTTCGGCTGATATTATTTTTGAAAACACAACGGATACCACAAATGAAAGTCTCACTACCTTTAGCTGGGATTTCGGAGATGGCAATATTTCTTCAGATTACAATCCGAGTCATTTGTATGCAAATAACGGCACATATATTGTAACACTTACTACAAACCCGGGGCTCCCTTGTTCAAGAACTGTCACAAATATAGTTGAGTATGATACCTCACAACATATTTTGCTAGCTGATTTTGATATAGCAGATAGTGCCTATTGCATTCCGGTGCGCATTCAAACCATCAACAATTCCATTAACAACAAATACAACAGGTGGTATTTGAATGACACCTTTTTTAGCGCGAATATCACCATAGATACTACGATAATCCGTGCAGGCAATTTCGTTTTGAAACTGATCATATTTGACTCTGCCACATGCAAACAAACCGACACTACTTTTTATGAATTTACCACAGAAGATTTTGCAGATGCCAATTTCATTCTTGAGCGTGACAGTTGTTCGTTGGAAGTTAAATTTGTTAATCAATCATCAAACTTAAGCACTCCGTTTATCTGGAATTTTGGAGATGGCGATACCTCTACAGAAGTTCACCCTAAGCATCAGTATACATCCACAAATACGTATACCATTACCCTAATTGCAAACAATGGTTCATTATGTGCAGATACCATGATTAAGAATTTTTACATTGATGGAGATACCTCAACTATGATTAGAGCAGCCAATGTTTTTACTCCAAACAATGATGGATTAAATGATTGCTATAGTATTGATGGCGTACATGAAAAATGTGATGAATTCCATATATGGATTAGAAACCGCTGGGGCAATCTGTTTTTTGAAAGTACTAATCCTAAGCAGTGTTGGGATGGAAAAAATGAAAAAGGAGAGGAAGCTTCTGCTGGCGTGTATTATTATATCGTGCAAATTAAAAAGCGTTCGGGTAAGGTGTATAATACCAATGGAACTATTCAACTAATCAGATAGCTACTATAAATAGTATAGCTTGAAGTCTAACTTTTGTGCAAGTGATTTATAATTCTGATTAATATAAGTATGCAACGTGGCTACGTTTCTAAATTCTTGCAATTGGTCTATTAGCAAAATATCGAATACACAACCTTCTACAAATTTTATTTCTTTACCAAACCCGCAAATACAAAGCGCGTTGGTTTTGCGCAGAAACCGTTTGATATGCCTTAAGTCAACATTGATGGTGTGGCACGTGCCAAAATGAATAATTTTATTATGGCAATTTGATCCCAGCATTTCAGCAAGTTCATCCAGTGTTACAATTTCTTTTCCAATCAAAATTTGCATGGGTTTTCCATGAAATGCGATGTACAATATGCTGTAGTTTTTATACTTTTTAAGCTTCCACTGATTGATGTAATAGGATAAATTTTCGCGCGTACCACAATGCCTGTGTATGAAATTTATTTGCCTATTTCGCTTCAAAAACATCAACACCTCTGATACAGAAGTTTGTTCTTTGAGGTCTTTGCTCCAATCTCCTTCCAAACAGAAGACATCTTTGTTATATGTTTTTGAAAAGCGCATTTTTTATAACTAAAAAAGTCCTGCAATTAAATTACAGGACTTTATTATGCTTAATCTACATTATCATGTAAAAATGTATTGTTGGTACGGATATTTGTTTTTTGATTCACTGGATCTTCAAACAAAGTCAATCTGGAAATCTGGCTTTCAGATGAGTGTGGTATATCTTGTAATTTTGTATTCCTACGTTTGTATGCGGGCTCTTTTTCTAAATCACGAATACCAGATGGGGAGTTGATGGCAAGATTCAAGTTTTTTAATTCTTTTAATCGCTGAATTTGTTTTTCTATCATCATCTCTTGCTCTTCGCTGCTTATAGATTCTGTAGGTGTTGCTTCTATTGACTCCAAGTTATTATTCAGCAAATTGGCAATTTCGTTATCTTTAGATATTGCATCTTGAACACGCGACTTAATGATTGAATCCTCATCAACATGCAAACTTGGATCAACCGGAAACATATCTTCTTCACTAACTTGTTTAAGTTCGAATATTATTTCTTCTTTTTCTTCCGATACAGATGTTATTTCTATTTTGGCAACAGGTTCAATATTATCTTCATTATTCTTTACTTCAGGGGTAAGAATATGCATAACAGGTTCTTTTGGCGCTTCGTATAGCATTTGCCTGTTTTTAGCAACTGGTTCGGTGTAGATAATTTTATTTTCCTCTACCGTGCGAAAGCCTGTTGCAATAATGGTAACCGACAATTTATTTCCTAATGTTTCATCGAAAGTGGTTCCAAAAATAACATCTGCTGATTCACCTGCTTCGGCTTGCACATATTGCATTATGGTATCTAATTCATCCATCAATACTTCATCAGTGCCTGATGCGATATTGAGTAATATATTTTTGGCTCCTGTGATTTGGTTGTCATTTAACAAAGGAGAAGCCAAGGCTATTTTTACAGCTTCCGTTGCCCGTCCTTCGCCTTCCGCAGCACCTGATCCCATCAAAGCAACACCACTGCTTTGCATCACCGTTTTTACATCTTCAAAATCTACATTAATATAACCTGTTTGGGTAATGATTTCAGCAATACCTTTTGCAGCAGTTGTTAAAATATTGTTGGCATGACCAAATGATTGGCTAAGTGGTAAATTACCATACACTTCTCTTATCTTATCATTATTAATTACTAGCAAGCAATCTACACTCCTTTTGAGATTTTCAATTCCTTCATCGGCATGCAGTTTACGTTTTGCGCCTTCGCGATTAAATGGTGTTGTAACAATTCCAACAGTCAAAATATCGAGCTCACGTGCTGCTTTGGCAATGATTGGTGCAGCACCTGTACCTGTTCCGCCTCCCATACCAGCTGTAATAAATATCATCTTTGTATTTACACCCAAAATATCAATGATATCTTCAATGGCTTCCATCGCTGCTTTTTTTCCTACTTCAGGATTTGCACCTGCACCTAAGCCAGATGTAAGGCTTGAGCCCAACTGTACTTTATTTGGAATTGGACTGTTTTCAAGTGCTTGTAAATCGGTATTGCAAATCACAAAATCTACTCCTTTAATTCCTTGCTCGTACATGTGATTCACAGCATTGCCTCCACCACCACCAACACCTAGAACTTTGATGATGCTGGAACGGTCTTTTGGTAAATCGAATTTTAATGTATTCATAATCTTTTTCATTAAGCCATTTTTTAAATGGCGGTTTAAGTAAAGTCTTTCATATCTTCTTCATCATTCAACCATTGGCGACTACGCTCGATGATTTTTGAGAAGAAATTGTTTGATGCGGGCTTTTTGTGCTCTTGCGGCTTATCGTTTTCAGTAGACGTAATGGTTTGTGTTGAGGCACTATTCAACCCTTTAATCACAAGACCTACACCAGTAGCATACATCGGGCTTTTTATTTCTTCATTTATAGTTTTTGCAATATGCACACTAGGCAAACCAATGCGTGTATCTAAACCTGTAACAAACTCAACCAATTTATCCAAATGCTTTAGTTGCGAACCTCCACCTGTGATAACGATGCCAGCATGTAGTTTCTTTTCTAAACCTGAACTTTTAATTTGAAAAAGTACTGATTCAAAAATTTCTTCAACACGGGCTTGAATCACCATGGCTAAATTTTTTACAGAAACCTCTTTGGGTGCACGCCCATGAAAACCCGGTATACCGATGCAATCATTTTCCCTGTTTTCATCAGCCAATGCTGAACCAAATTTTATTTTTAGCATCTCGGCCTGGTTGCGCAACACCTGACAACCATCAACAATATCATCTGTGATTACATTGCCACCAAAAGGAATGACAGCAGTGTGCCTAATGATTCCGTTTTTGAAAATTGCAATATCAGAAGTACCTCCACCAATATCAACCAAACAAACACCCGCTTCCATTTCATCAGCTGTTAATACTGCCTCAGCCGAAGCCAACGGTTCAAGTATCAACTCGTCAATATCAATTCCTGAGCGGTGCACGCTTCGTGTAATATTTTTAATGGCATCTACATGCCCTGTAATAATATGGAAGCTTGCAGAAAGGCGAACACCCGGCATTCCAACAGGATTTGGCACATCAGCAAAGTCATCTACTTGAAATTCTTGTGGTA
Source organism: Bacteroidia bacterium (assembly GCA_044337585.1). GTDB lineage: Bacteria > Bacteroidota > Bacteroidia > UKL13-3 > UKL13-3 > CAYSBE01. The sequence goes on along the minus strand of JBIINH010000029.1, from coordinate 12,106 downwards.
ATACGTGGATGATTTCATCTCCGGCAGGTAGGGCAAGTTTGTATGTATCTTTTATCAAACGATCTACATCTTCTTGTGTGATTTCATCTTCGGTTTGCACACGGCTTATAGAGTTGCGGTGTTGTAAACTTTTGATATGTTGGCCAGCAATACCAACATGCACCATATTGATTTCAATCTTGTATCGTTGATCCGACATTGATTCTTTTGCACGCTGAATGGCTTCGCGAACAGAACGAACTGTTTTATCAATATTTCGCACCTCACCACGAAGTACACCAAGAGATTCGGCTTTACCCATACCAAGTATTTCTACTTTTCCATGTTCGTTTTTTGTGCCCACAATGGCACATACTTTTGTAGTCCCAATATCAAGACCAACAACAACCTGAGTAATTCTTTTCTCAGCGGTTTCTATACCTTTTTCGTTTGCCGATAAATTATGCTTACTATTATTTTCCATTTTCAAATGTGATAATTACTTTTTTGCTACAACTTGATTATTGAACCTTATATCGATAACTTTATACTTATTCCATCCCAACCTATTTAGCGCTTCGCGATAGAACACCAGCAGTTTCTCGAACTTAATTTCCATATCATCTACTTTTCCAAACAGTATGGTATGATTTCCAAATTTGGGAACCAACACCAACTCTGCCTCATTGCTAACAAATATCTGCTCAATCTGCGCTTTCCAGAAAGCATCTTTATCAACATATGTGGCTATCTTTATCAATCCTTTTAAAATAAAAGTTTGCACCGAATCTTTGTTATCATAGGACTCACTTATGATACCTGTTGCAACCGGCACATGTGCTGTATATATTGGCGAACAGGGCATTTTTAAACCATCTTTATCAATATAAAAATGATCGCCAAATAGGTTTATTACATGCAATATTGGGACCCGTTGCTCTACCTCAATATGTAGGATACCGTTCAGATCTGTGAACACATCTGCTTGTTTTATTAACATATTCTGGTTGATGCGATTTTCAATTGACATTGTATTGAGTCCCGTTAGAAGTTTACCTTTAAACACACTATCTGACGTTACACCAGACGCGCTTTCCAAAATCATTTCTCTATTAACCAATGCCTGTTCTTCTGCATTTTTTATGGTTATATCAACTTGTTTACAAACCAGCTTTTCTGCTTCCTTATTTGTAAACGACAAACTAAGAAATAATGCCGTGACCATCCCTATCCAAAAGGAAAAGATAAATGCTTGTTTGAATCGCTTTAACCATATTTCTTTATTCCACGCCATTCAATGTTTTTAATAATAATGTAATTGGTAGAACAAGGGTATCAATATCTCCGGCACCAACTGTTAAAAGCAATTCAGGTTTCTTATTTTCAACCCACTCTAAAGTTTCGTTCATATGCAGAGCTGTTTTATCAGCTATGCTTACATTTTTAAAAATAATACCTGATGTCACTCCTTCAATTGGCAATTCGCGTGCAGGATAAATGTCTAACAAAAGCAATTCATCTGCTAAAGAAAGACTCTCTGCAAAGCCTGCAGCAAAGTCTCTTGTACGTGTATAAAGGTGAGGTTGAAATATGACTGTTAGTTTTTTGTTGGGATACATTTCCTTCACTGAACTAATAATAGCTCTCAATTCTTCGGGATGATGAGCATAATCATCTATATATGTTACTTTGTTTGATTTGATACAATATTCGAACCTACGCTTAACACCACGAAAAGATTTTAGCCCTTGGCGTAACTCTTCAACTGTAACACCGCATTGCAATGCTATAGCTGCTGCAGCAACTGCGTTTTCTACATTGTGCCTACCTGCAATACCCAACTCAATATTATTGATGGTAAGAGACGGGGTATGAAAGTTGAAATGATAACTGCCATTTTGAATAGTTATTTCATCTGCATAATAATCTGCTTGATTACTTGCGCTGTATGTAAATATATTATAAGCTTTGTTTTCACTTTTCAATTCATTTGCCAATTCCAATTCATACTTAATTAACAGTAGATGTTTGGTAAGATTGGCATAGTCTTTAAATGATTGTTTTAATGCATCATGCTGTCCATAAATATCTAAATGATCGGCATCGGTACTTGTGATGACGGACATATAAGGATGAAGTGTAAGAAATGAACGGTCAAACTCATCCGCTTCAACAGTAATGTATTTTGACTTGTTGCTTAGTAATAAATTGCTATTGTAATTTGTAGAAATCCCTCCTAGAAATGCAGCGCCATCAACATCACTTTGCTTAAGTATATGCGCAAGCATAGTTGAGGTTGTTGTTTTTCCATGAGTACCTGCAATACCCAGTGTAAGATGTGATTCGGAGATGATACCTAACACTTGTGCCCGTTTTAAAATTGTGTACCCCGCTTTTTTTAAGTAATGCCACTCTTGGTGTGTTGCGGGAATAGCAGGAGTAATTACAACCAATGTTGACGTTTTATCAAATACACGTTTAAAAACTTCTTCACCCAAATCAGTATAATGAATATGCATACCTTCACTTTCCAAGTCACGTGTCAATGCAGTTTCTGTTTTGTCATACCCACTAACTTCTATACCGGCATGCAGAAAATACCTTGCAATGGCACTCATTCCAATACCACCAATTCCTAAAAAATAAGCATGTCTGATATAGTCTAGTTTCATTATCTGAGTAACCTTAAAATTTCTTCTACAATTCTTTCGGCTGCATTTGGCATGCTAAAAGTTGAAATATTGTCTCGCAGTTGTGCTTGTTTAGAATGGTTGTTTAATAAGTCAATTGCTTCATTTGCCAAACTTACTTCTGCATCCGCATCTTTAACCAAAATGGCAGCATCTCTCTCATACAATGCCATTGCATTTTTGGTTTGATGATCTTCAGCCACATTTGGTGATGGCACCAATATTACAGGCTTCTTTACCATTGCTAATTCTGCAATACTTAATGCACCTGCCCTTGATATCACAATATCAGATGCCGCATAGGCAAAATTCATTTCATAAATAAACGGGGTCACAACACGTTTCACTGATTTCGGAATATCTTTCTTATCAAAGTTCTTACCCGTTTGCCAAATAAGCTGAACATCATTTTGCTCAAATTTTTCTAAAGCCGCTTTGATGCTTTCATTAATTTTTTTTGCTCCTAAACTTCCGCCAATAATTAATATGGTTTTCAGTTCAGCTTTGAATCCAAAATGCGAAATTGCTTTTTCACGCAAACTTGCTACATCCAATAAATCTTGACGAATAGGATTACCGGTCTTTACAATTTTATTAGTCGGAAAAAACTTATCCATATTATCATATGCCACACAAATCGTATTTACCCGATTACGCAAAATCTTATTGGTGATTCCAGCATATGAATTCTGTTCATGTATGAGTGATGGGATATTTTTTGCGGTTGCTGCATACATCATTGCACCACTTGCATAACCTCCAAATCCAATTGCCACATCGGGTTTAAACTCATTCAGTATTTTTCGTGATTTATAAACGCTGCTTATCACTTTAAATGGAAAGAGTAAATTCTTTATACTTAAACTTCGTTGAAATCCACTTATCCATAATCCAATGATTTTATATCCTGCTTTCGGCACCTTCTCCATTTCCATTCTATCACTTGCTCCGACAAACAGTAATTCTACACCAGGCACTTTTTTTTCAAGTGCTTGTGCAACTGCAACAGCCGGATAGATATGTCCGCCAGTTCCGCCACCACTAATAATAACTTTTAGTTTTTTCATTTCAGACTAATTGTGGTTTTAATTCTTCGGGTTCATCTTGTTCAACATATCTGCTTACACTCATGATTACGCCAAAAGCAATACTGGTTAAAATAACTGATGTGCCCCCTTTACTTACCAATGGTAATGTGAGACCCGTTACCGGAAAAAGATTAACCGCTACTGCCATATTAATAAGCGCTTGCATCACTAGTGAAAAACTGATGCCAACAGCTAGCAATGCACCAAACGCTTTAGGACTTTTAAATACAATACGCATACTTCGATACAGAAAAAGCAAGTACAATAAAAGCATGAACAGCGCACCTAACAAACCATATTCCTCTGCCACGATAGCATAAATAAAATCCGAGTATGCCTCGGGTAAATAATTTCTTTCAGTTGAATTACCTGGCAATTTGCCAAAAACACCACCTGTGGCTATAGCAATTTTTGCATGATCATTTTGATACGATTTATCTGCATCAACTTCTGTTTTTCCAAAATTCTCAATACGCTTTTTCCAAGTGAGCATACGCCCCGTGTTTTTCAATGCACTTTCGGGTGTAAAAAATAAGATAAGGAATAATAGCGTTCCGGCCAATGTTACACCTCCCCCAATCAAAGCAAGATGTGCTATTTTGACCCTACCTATAAATAAAATAACCATGCATGTGGTAAATAGTACCAAGGCTGTCGATAGATTTTCAGGTGCTATCAAAATGCAAATGGCTGTGATATGACCAAGTATAGGTAGAAATGTTTTTTTAAAATCATCTATGCTTTCTTGTTTGCGGGCAAGTTCCCTAATCACAAACATGACAATGGCTAACTTTGCAAAATCGGATGCTTGAAATGTAATACCTAAAATATTGACCCACCTGCGCGCACCATTAATCTCTATTCCAAATATCAGCGTATAAATGAGTAATGGGTAGGAGAGCCATAATAAAATTTTAGAGATAGAAAGGAAATAGCGGTAATGAATGGAGTGAATAAAAAACATCACTAAAAACCCAGCTGCCAATAATGCCATTTGTTGAAGCAAGTAAATCTCCACTATTCCGCCTTTATTTTTATAAGCTAATGCACCCGTAGAACTATAAATAGCAAGCAATCCCCATAGCGATAACACCACGATGATAAACCACATCATGTAATCGCCTTTAGGCTTTATTTTATTCCAAATTTGCTTTAGTGATTGCTGCTCCATGCTTGTATTATAGTTCTCTTACAGCTTGCTTAAATTGGCGACCTCTGTCTTCGTAATTCTTAAATAAATCAAAAGATGCGCATGCTGGTGAAAGCAAAACTGCTTCGCCAGATTTTGCCAATTTTTGGGCAACATGTACGGCTTCTTTCGCACTGGTAGTATTTACAATCATATCAACTTCGCTTCCAAATGCTTCATGTATTTTTCGGTTATCTAATCCCATGCACACGATGATGCGCACCTTGTCTTTTACCAAGGGCTTGAGCAAAGCGTAGTCGTTGCCTTTGTCAACACCACCGGCAATCCAAATGGTACTTTTCTCCATGCTTTCTAAGGCATACCAAGTGGAGTTTACGTTAGTTGCTTTTGAATCGTTAATAAACTCAACGCCTCCAATATTGAGCACATGCTCTAGTCGGTGTTCAACATTTTGAAAGCTCATTAAACTTTCTCGAATACTGTCCTTACGGATGTTGAGCACCTGCCCGATGATGGCTGCTGCCATTGAATTGTAACCATTGTGACGACCTTTTAATGAGAGTTCATTGCTATACATAATTAATTGATTATTGGTTTCTGATTCGATTGAACACATCATTTTCCCCTCTTGGATATATGCTCCGGGTAATTGCTGATGGTTGTAAGAAAAGGTGAAGCACTTTGCTTTGCCTTTGATATAAGATAAGTTTTCGTTGGTTATTGGATCATCTGCACAGTAAATGAAAATATCATCTTCTGTTTGGTTTTGGGTAATTCTAAATTTTGATTGAATATAATTATCTAAAGCATCATACCTATCTAAATGATCTGGTGTGATATTGGTTATCACAGCGATATCCGCTTTCATTGCGTAGATATCGTCAAGTTGAAAACTGCTTATTTCTAATACATAATAATCATGTTGACTTGTAGCGATGAGTCGGGCAAAGCTTGTACCGATATTGCCACCCATTGCTACATTGAGTCCTGCATTTTTAAGTACATGGTAAACGATAGATGTGGTGGTGGTTTTTCCATTCGTGCCGGTAATACAAATCTTCTTTGCTTGTGTGTACCTTGCGGCAAACTCAATCTCGGATATTATCGGTATTTGTTTACCTATGGCTGATTGAACAATAGATACTTTAGGAGAAATGCCAGGACTTTTAATGATTTCATCCGCATTCAGAATCAATTCTGTCGTATGCTTTTCTTCTTCATAAGCGATGCCCGCATCATTTAGCTCCTTTGCATATTGCTCAGGAATTTTACCAAAATCAGAAACAAACACATCAAAGCCTTTTTGCTTTGCAAGAAGTGCCGCGCCTGTTCCGCTTTCTCCGCTACCTAATATGACGATACGTTTGCTCAATGTTTATCTTATTTTCAATGTAATGATGGTTATCACTGCCAACATTATGCCTATTATCCAGAATCGGGTTACAATTTTTGCCTCATGAAATCCTTTTTTCTGGTAATGGTGATGAAGGGGCGACATTAGGAATAACCTATGCTCGCGTGCATATTCAATGCCATGTTTACGCTTCTGGTATTTGAAATAATATACTTGTAGGATAACAGATAAATTCTCTATAAGAAAAATTCCACACAAAATAGGAATGAGCAATTCTTTGCGAACCATCAAAGAAAATGTAGCAATAATGCCTCCCAATGCAAGACTTCCAGTATCGCCCATAAAAACTTGAGCTGGATATGCATTGTACCATAAGAATCCGATACATGCACCTGTGAAAGCGGCACCAAAAATCATCATCTCTCCCAGGTGTGGGATATACATGATGCCTAAATATTTTGAAAATTGGATATTGCCCGATACGTATGCAAATACCCCCAACGTAATGCCAATAATTGCTGATGTGCCTGCAGCAAGTCCGTCAATTCCATCTGTAATATTTGCACCATTGGAAACTGCTGTGATAATAAATACAACTACCAAAAGATATATCCAATAATTGTAGTCTTTATAACTGTCTCCAATAAAACTTAACAAATCTGCGTAGTCAAATTCATGATTTTTAACAAATGGAATTGTGGTACTTGTAGAATGTACATCTTTACCAAGCATTAACTTATTTTCTACAATGGTTTGTTTGAGTTGTTCTTGTTGAATAAATTCAGTAGTGACTTCTTCGGGTTGATAAAACACACGTGTTTTTACATTCTCATTGTAATATAAAGTAGAAGCTACTATCACACCCAAACCAACTTGTCCCAATACTTTGAATCGACCTGCAAGTCCCTCTTTGTTCTTTTTAAATACTTTGATATAATCATCAATAAATCCTACTACTCCCAACCAAATGGTAGCAAGTACTATTAGCAGAATGTATACATTGGTGATTCTGGCAAATAATAATGTAGGGATTAGGATGGCTCCAATGATAATAAGTCCACCCATGGTAGGGGTTCCTTGTTTTTTCTGCTCGCCTTCTAAACCTAAATTTCTTACTGTTTCTGCCACTTGCATTTTTCTTAACGCATTGATGAGCCTGTGGCCAAAAACCATACTAATGAGCAATGAAAGTATGATTGCAAGTGAAGCCCTAAACGAAATGTATTGAAACACTCCTGCTCCAGGGAAGTCAATTTGTTTATCTAAATACTCGAATAAATAATATAACATGGTTTTAAGGTTTTATTCAAAAAGTTTAAATGCATTTATGAGTTCTTCTCTATCATCAAAGTGATGTTTCACTCCTTTAATATCTTGGTATATTTCGTGGCCTTTTCCTGCAAGCAGTATAACGTCTCCTTTCTTGGCAATACTTGCTGCTGTTTTTATTGCTTCTTTGCGATCAGTTATGCGTAGTGTTTTTTTGTAATGCAGTGGCTTTACTCCTTTAAACATTTCATCAAGTATGGCTTCGGGGTCTTCGTTGCGAGGATTATCTGATGTAAGAATTACTTTAGTTCCAAGTTCGGTTGCGATATCGGCCATCACTGGACGTTTTGCCGTATCTCGATTTCCACCACATCCTACTACCACAATCAATTGCTCATTCATTGTGCGTATAGAATTGATGGTTTGTAAAACGTTTTTCAACGCATCAGGTGTATGGGCATAATCAATGATACCATTCACTCCAATAGCGCTTCTTATATATTCAAATCTTCCCCTTACCGATAACAGACTGCTTAATTTTATGATGATTTCTTGTTTATTTTTCCCTAACAAGAATGCTGCACCATATACAGCCAATAAATTGTATGCATTGAAGTTGCCTACTAATTTAAACCATGCTTCTTCTCCATCTATATTTAGAAGCATTCCGTTGAAATCGCTTTCAATTATTTTAGCTTTAAAATCAGCCATGTTTTGCAAGGCATAACTGTAGCGTGGAGCCTTACAGTTTTGCGTCATAACAAGTCCGTTTCGGTCATCTTTATTTGTAAGTGCAAAGGCATTTTCATTTAGGTTATCAAATAGCTGCTTTTTGGCTTTTATATAGTTTTCAAAAGTGTGATGATAATCTAAGTGATCGTGGGTGATATTGGAAAAGAGTGCTCCTGCAAAATGAATTCCTACAATGCGATTTTGATCAATTGCATGCGAGCTTGCTTCCATAAAAACATACTCGCATCCGCTATCTGCCATTTTTCTGAGCAACTGTTGTATACGAATGCTATCAGGTGTGGTATGTGTAGCAGGTATAATTTCATCATCAATCTGATTTTGCACGGTAGATAGCAATCCACATTTGTGATCAAACGAACGAAACAAATTAAATAGTAGTGTAGCAATTGTGGTTTTCCCATTTGTGCCTGTAACTGCCGTAACTTTTAGCAACCTAGATGGGTGATCATAAAATGCTGCAGCCATCAATCCCATTGCGATGCTGCTTGAAGCAGTATGGATGTAAGTTATTTGTGTTTGTAAATTTTCAGGTAAATTTTCGCATACTATTACAGCAGCACCTTTTGCAATCACATCGATGATGTATGAATGTCCATCAGTAACAGAACCTTTAATTGCAAAAAATACACTGCCAACTTTTACATCACGGGAATCAAAAGTAAAATGACTTACCTCCAATTGGGTTGAACCTTTAATGGAATAAACTTCAATAGCTGATATGATGGATTCGAGTGTTTTCAATTTATCCCAGTTTTAGTGATATGACCATTCCTTTGGTAATTTGATTTCCGGGCAACACAGATTGTTGCACCACTCTCCCCACACCATCAATTTGCACATTGCATCCTAAGTTTTCTAAAAGGAATAAAGCATCTTTAAGTCCCATTCCTTTTACATCGGGAACCAGTTGCTGATTGAAAGTTGAAGGGGAAATGGTAAGGTAAGAACCCTTATTTGTTAAGCTAATCCACTCTGTATTTTCGTATAATTTTCCATCACCGGAATGCAAAGTAAGACCTACTTTTGAGGCAATGATTTGCGCATCTTTATTATGTGCCATTGAAACAACCGGAAGGTCATTAGTCAACTCTTTATATGCATACCTTATTTCAGGATGCAATTTCACACTACTTGAAAATACTTTATCTGCTATTTCCTTAAATACAGGGCCAGCCACAGCTGCACCATAATATACTCCTTTTGATGGCGCATTAACCATAACAAAACAGGTATACTTTGGATTATCAGCAGGGAAGTATCCAATAAAAGAAGAACGATAAATTGGTTTTTTGTATCCATATCTGCCATCCGCCACAAGTGCTGTTCCAGTTTTACCTGCTACTTTATAATGTGGGTTCAACATTGATTGGCCTGTACCATTTTCAACGACACCCTTAAGCATTTTTTGCACCTCAGCCAATGTTTCTTTTTTGCATACTTGCGAGTTAAGTACTTCAGGTTCGTAAGATTTAATTACACGTCCTGTGTGTTCAATACGTTTCACAAAAAGCGGCTTCATCATGCGGCCATTATTTGCCACACCATTGTATACCGTAATTACTTGTAATGGTGTAACTTTTACTTCGTAGCCGATTGATGACCATGGCAAAGTGGTTCCGTACCAATCTTTATCTTTGGGATGTTTGATATGCGGTGTGCCTTCTCCGGTTATTTGCAAATTCAATTTTTGGGTAAGTCCCAACTTATCGTAGTAGTTATAATAAGCTATTGGATCTCTTTTAAATCCTTCTACCACTGCACTTGATATTGCCACATTTGATGATACCTCAAATGCATGTTGCAAAGTCACAATTCCATGTCCACCTTCTTCAGAATCGTACATGGTTGCGTTGGCAAAATATTTTTTCTTGCCGCCTTCCGTATCAAACATATCGGTAAGCTTGGCTTTGCCTTCATCCAATAATGCCATTATAGAAAAAAGCTTGAATGTTGAACCAGGTTCGCAACTTTCACGAACAGCATAATTCAAATCTTCATCATAAATACCTTCCGCTTTTCTAGTCAAATTGGCAATCGCTTTCACTTCTCCTGTTGCCACTTCCATCAATATTGCTGTTCCCCATTCGGCATTATTTTGCACCAATGTTTTCATCAGTGCATCTTCAGCCACATCTTGCAAATTGATATCGATGGTGGTGATAACGTCCATTCCATTCAAGGCATCTATTTGTTCTTCTTCATTTACGGGTATCCACGCCCCACCCGCAACACGTTGCACCATACGCTTACCGGGTTTGCCTGCCAAATACTGATTGAAAGCTCCTTCTATACCAACAGGTGCTTGTCCTTTAACATAAAAACCAATGGTGCGAGAGGCAAGCAAATTAAATGGCTTCTCGCGTTTATTATGTTCTTCGGCAGTAAGTCCACCTTTATATCGACCTTGATTAAATAATGGGAACGACTTCACATGCTTCATTTGTGTGAAACTTACTTTGCGCTTAAGTAAGTAGTACCTGTTATTAGTTCGCCTTACTTTTTTTAAGATGAGTTTGTATTCTGTTGCGGTTTTATCTTTAAATTCTTTTGACAGCAATACTGCTAATGAATCTATTTTATCATTGAACAATTCTTCGTTTGCAAATGCAGGAGCTTTGCCATCAATACGCAAATCATAATAAGGAATAGAAGTGGCCAGCAAACTTCCATCTGCTGCATATACATTGCCTCGCATTGGTTCTGTGGTTTCCTCGCGCGTACTGAGTTCTTCTGCCATCGCACGCCATTTGTCGCCTTCTTTAAATTGTATTTTGAATAAGTAAGCAATGATAAATGCAGCGAATAAACACAGCACAGCAAACGCAAAATAGGTTCGCATCAAAATCACCTTCTTTATGTTTACCGGTTTATTTGCCATGGGTGACGGTAATTTTTAAAGGTGGCGTTCTGAGTTCTTTGATTCCAATAGTATCTAACTTTTGGGCTACTGATGATTGCTTGCTTTCACTCATCAGGTTACTGAAGATACTAATATATTCGGATCTTAATTCTTTGTTCTCACGATGAAGCTTCTCTGTATTTCTTACCAATCTTTCGGTGTAGTGTGCATTCCAGATATGAAGTGCGGTGAGCAATACCAAGAAAAAACCAAAGGGAATTTGTTTCACCAACCATTCATTGGACAACTTAAAATCAAAGTCTGCCATTTTCTTCATCGTATCTGTAAGGCGAGATGATTTTGGCTGAACTTCTTTTTCAGTTGTTTCTTCTACTTCGGGTGTTATGGTAATTTTGTTTGCCAATTTATTTGTTACAATTTTTCAGCTATTCTTAATTTTGCACTTCGTGCACGTGGGTTTCTTTCTACTTCTTCTGCACTTGCTGTAATCATTTTTTTGCCAACAGGTGCAAATGGCCTGATGATGTTTCCATAAAAATCTTTTTCCGTTTCACCTTCAAAATTTCCAGTATTGATGAAGTTCTTAACCAACCTGTCTTCAAGTGAATGATAGCTCATGATGACCAAGCGGCCATGTTGCGAAATGACTTCTTTGCATTGCAATAAAAATTGCTTGAGCACATCCAACTCTTGATTTACTTCTATGCGCAAGGCTTGAAAAACTTGAGCCCAAAATTTATAATCCTTAAATTTAGGTGCGAATGTTTGCAGCGCATCCATTAAATCGGCTACGGTTTCAAAAGGCTTGGCTCCTCGTGATGAAACAATCTGTCTTGAGAGGCCTCTTGATTGTTTTAGTTCTCCGTAGTAGTAAAATATATCAGCAAGTTGCGCCTCGGTGTAAGTATTTAATATAAGCGAAGCATCTGTTTTCTGTGCACTGCTCATTCGCATATCCAATTT
>JBIINH010000159.1:0-5458 GCA_044337585.1 Bacteroidia bacterium | reverse complement strand
AGATGGATTGAAAAATACTGATGTGAATCCCTTCTGTATATGCAAAAGGCAATTGTTCTACAAATTTCACAATGTTGTTAGTGAATTGAATTGTAAAGCTTACCAATTTACCAATAATACACGCAGGCCAATGCATGGTACCTATACCAACCAATAGGATGCATCCATACAATATCACATTAGTAAGTGGAATAATAATGAGGTTAGAGAATAAAAAGCAAAATGGGAATTGGTGAAAGTATAACATTCCGATGGGCATGGTAGCTACTTGTGCTGCAATTGAAACAGAAGAAATTTTCCAAACCTGATCCATAAATGCATTTGGAGCTGTATACCAATTATAAATATATGGTTGTAAAAATACAATTCCTAATACCGCCATGTAGCTAAGCTGAAACCCTACACTTGCAATATAATTTACGTCAAAGAGCATCAGAAATAATGCCGATGCAGCAAGTGTGTTGTAGATATTTGAATTTCGTTTTAGTACATCTGAAGCAATTATAAACGTAAACATTACTGTGGCTCTTAAAATTGAAGGAGAAAGGTTACATAGCATTGAGTAGGTCCATAAGATGATAAGAATGGCGACTGCTTTAATATATTTCCCCTTTTTTTGTCGTTCGACAAAAAGTAGCAGTTTGTTTAGTAACATAAATATAATGCCAACATGCATCCCCGAAACAGCCAGTACATGTAAGGTTCCTGTATGTGCATATGCCTGCATGGTCTCATCATCAATTTCGTCATCATTTCCATATAATAAAGCTTGTGCGATTCCCTTCTGGCTGTTATTACCCACATACATAGCCAATACTTTCCTAAAATATTGCTGCACCTCGTATACACTCTCACGGATTGAGAATTCATCTATTCCCTTAATCAAAGTAAGTTGTTCGGATTGTAAATAAACTTGATGGTGAATATGTCTAAATGCTAAATACCGTTTATAATTAAATTCGTCAGGGTTTTGTGGAAGAGATATGACCTTGATTTTTGAAGCAGGTATCTGTATCAAGGCTTTATAATTAAGCGGGCAAATGGAATCAGATTTCTTTAAATAAATGATGATTTTCCCAGATACAGGTTTTGTTTTTCCCCTATCACCACGAGCAATAATGCTAGCCTCCATTTTCCAAGAACGCTTTTTGCTAACCGGAGGCTCATCAATTTTAGCAATCAGGTATTTACCTTCAATACGTTCAAAGTAGGTATCATGGTTTCTAATATCTTGCCATTGGTGTAAGGCCATGCCACATGTAAAGTATACTGCTGAAAGTACGATGCCTGAATATGTTTTTGATAAGAAGGTAAAAAGAGCAACTAAAAATGCTGCAGCAAAAACAAACAAAGATAAGCTAAGACCTAGTGGATAAAACATGCTTATGCCACAGCCTAAAACAAATGGCAAAAAAATTCGAACTACCGGGATCTGATGCCAATATCCTGCATTCATCAAGTAAAACTAAATAAAAGACAATTAGAAATCAAACATTTGTGATTCATATTTTTTACATAGTTTCGCATCCTTAAATCAATCAATCATGGAGATAGGAATCGTACACTTACATAATTTACTTAGATGGGGCGTTTTATTGCTCGGCCTTTATGCCATTACCAAATCAGTTTTAGGCATTATTCATAAAAGGGAATTTACATCAAAAGAAAATTTGGCGCATATATTATTTGTGGTCGTATGTCACACACAACTTTTGCTTGGACTGGTATTATATTTCATTGGTCCAACAATGGCCGGTATTCGTACATCTGGTGTAAATATGATGAAAGACGCAGGAGCACGTTTTTGGGCAGTTGAACATTTGGTTGCAATGGTTATCGGTATTTTATTGGTTCAAATTGGCCGCTCATTGAGCAAAAAAGAAACCGACCCAATGAAGAAGCACCGCAAAGCTGTAATCTTTTTTGGTTTAGGTTTGCTGATTATCCTTTCACGTATCCCGTGGGACAGAGCTTTATTTCCCGGAATGTAATTTGAAACGTGTGAGTATGGTTTGAAAAAACAATGCAACACACAACAATAATTCCGGAAAAATGATGGTGCGGTATCTTGCTACTCCAAGCATGCCCGTTGCTAGCGCAAAATAAACTACCAACATTAAGATAAGCCGGCTTTGTCGGCTTTTTTCATGCCACGCAAATGCTGCCAATGCCACAATGGCTAACATATTTGCCAGAAGGCTAAACAGTAATATGATTAAGCCAGTAATTGGCATTGTATTCAGAGCCTCCACGATGGCTTTTGCACCTTGAGATTGCGAACGGTGAAACAAGCCTGTTTTTTCATTTTCGCGCCATCCAAAAAAGGTAAAAATATCGTGCCTACCCGGGTCGGCAAAAAAGGTAGCGACACCTTTTGTATAAAGTTTTAAAAACGTAATTGGATATGCTGTCAGAACTTGTATTCCCATATCATTCATCTGAATATATCTGGTTTTAAAATCAGGCGCTTTAGCCAATTCTGTTTTGCAACTGTCGTTCCACGATTCAGCAATATTTTCACCAAACTTATTTGCAAGTGTATAGCGCGCATGATACCGTTGTTGTGTTACCGCACTGATGCTTGTGTAGTGATAATATTCGGTTTGGTGTTGCTGTTGCAGGCAAATCAAGTGGAATGTAATAGTAGGAAATAATATGATGATAACTGCTGATTTAATGGCTATTAATTTTTGTTTTTGCCATACAATAAGAAAATAGGTTACAAGCAAAAGCGGTAAGAATAGTGCAACAGGTTTGGTAAGTATAGCAGCACTACATCCTAAGGTAGTAATGAACAAATATTTGATATGGTATTGATACGAAAGCCTGAAAGCTGCATAAAGCACAACCATTATGATGAAGCAAAAAACTGTTTCTGCCATTATCATATTGGCCATTATGATATATGTAGGAGCAAATAGTAACATTGTAAGCAAAGCCAGATTGATATATATACTGCTTATTGCCATACGTTTTGCCATATTTATAACAAGAAGCAGTGTGCTTATGCTTAGGATGTTTTGAATAAACATTACGGCATAATTGCTATTTATAATGAATTTGATTATGCCAATGAACGATGCATATAATGGCGGACGAAATGAAAAGTAATCAATCAGTATGGGCGCATGCCAGTCTTCAGCATACCAACTACCATATTGCATCAAATTTTCGGCTTGGAAAAGATAACCAAAGGAATCAACTAGGTAGATATTTTGGAATGTGATGGACATTATGAAATACATAAAATGCATTCCAAAGATGATGATGTAGGTAGTAAGCTTTTTGCTGAAAAGTGATTTCAGAAATTCTTTCATGATGGCCAAAGGTAATTGGGATAGGTGCAAAAAAAAACATCCGCCTATTGCGGATGTTTTTTTTAAGAAAACAAGTTGATTTATTCCTTAATTAATCTGCCTGATTTTGCTGCAGTACCATTAAGCTCGATGGTATAGAAATATACACCTTCATGCAAATTTGCTATGGTGATGGCATTATCATTTCCCGAAAGTTTTTGCTCAAATACAACCTGTCCAAGAATATTTACCAATTTAATGGTGGCATAATCTTGGGTTGTTTTTCCTGGGATATTTATATAAACCATATCCGTTGCAGGGTTTGGATAGAATTTTATTTTGTTGCTAAACCAACTGGTTTTAATACCTGTATTTAGAGGCGCAGATTTTAATTGTATTTCATCAATAAATAAAGTGGAGCCAACATTTGTAAGCAAAGAATCTTCCCAACGTGATGATTGGAAAAATAATTGCAACGTGTCAGGAGCTAAACCGGCTTCTAACGCGATTTCTATTTTTTGATACGAAGCACTTGCTAATAGAAATAGTTCTGAGCCACCAACGGTCATGCCGTCTTTACGTATCTTGGTTCTTACAGTTGCTTGTGCATCTCCGTTTGAAACGTATTTATACCAAAAAACCAGTGTGTCAACTTGGTTGGTGTATGGATAGCCGCCAAGTTCATCACAACTCCAGCAATTATCCTGATAATAACCAGTACCTATTTGTTCCGACTCAGCTTGTAAATCCCCATTTTCTTTTTCATCTAATTTGGTTTCCAACTTCACCGCATACATTCCTTTGTGTGAAGTGGTTGTTTTTGAAGTGTAAGTTGTGCGGTCTAATTCTTGGTACCACGAAACAGGTGATTCTAATGCAATCGAATCCCAATTTTCAAAATCACCATTAAACCATGCTGGTTGAGTAGTAATCCCTGTAAGCGAAATGCTATCCAACAGCAGCATACTTCCAACTAAACCAAACTCATTAAATGCATCGCTAGATACTGCCCCGAATATCATTGAGTCAGGTGTTTGTGATAAAGGAGGATTGAAAGTGAAATTAAAAGGCGCGTAAGTGCTTTGTGTTCCTTTGATGTAAAAGAAATACGAACCAATATTTGCCCCATTTTTTGAGAATACAGCCAGCATAAATGCAGAGTCTCCAACTTCAATATCTGACTTATAATGTCCCCTTATTCCTGTTGGTGTTTCTGAAATAGGAAGCCCACCATGCCACTGATTTGGGTCTCCATCGGGCTGTGCATTTACAAAGTAACCAAATGCAGTATCACCAAAAAAGTTAATTGTTGTTAACTCAATGGCGTAATTACCATGAAACGCATCGGTAGACCTTTGCGTATTTTCCGGAATGTCAGCGCCCCATCTTTCTGTGTTGGATGTTGCCGGATAATTTTTAGGATACAAAATAGATGTTGAGTTCCAAGTTTCAAATGATCCGTTTGGAATGGATTGTTGCGCAAATACAGCAGTTGTGCCAATCATTGCCAACGTAGTCAGTAGTTTTGTTTTCATTTTGTTTGTTTTATTTGTTGACACAAACCTACCGTCATAACAATATATTGATCATGATATAAATCAATCCTTAAGATGATATATGTCATAATATATCAACTTAAACAATCGTTCCTTGGCGCCTTATTTTTTCTTGAACAGCGGAACATTGCTGCAAGCCTCACCGTACATGATGCTTTTGGCAAAAGGCATCAATCTGCGGGTAACTTCTACATAAGCCTGCACCGGAACTGGCACATCGCTGCATCCTTTCACAATCATGCGCTTGTCTGTAAATTGTGCAAAGTCAATGGCATTGATGGCTTCTTCATACAACAATGTATTGAGTGTTTCAGTTGTGCCAAATACAATGCGTTTGGCCAAAGGCTGTAACTGAATAGCGATAAGCATATAAGCCCAAGTAGGGATAATGGCATCAGTGCTGCAATATACAGCCACATGCTTGCCTGCGTATTGTTCCCAGTTGTGCTGCTTCACATACTCGCGAAAGTCTTTTTCTTTCAATATCATTTCGCGGAAAAGCCACGGTTTTATATCAAGTTCAGCTCTTGGTGTTTTATCAAAATAGTCTTCCAGGTTCAGCGTAATAAGGCCGCTGCCGGCTACTTTGTTTTCAATGATTAATTC
>JBIINH010000158.1:0-5478 GCA_044337585.1 Bacteroidia bacterium | reverse complement strand
CCGCTTTTCTGACCGTTTCTTCCTCATCTACCTTGATGGTAAGGGGATAATTGCGGTCGGCTATATTTACTTTGATGGATATTTCTTTCAAAGTGTTGGCTATCTATCACTCAGTAACCTTATGCACGTGTTGATATTTCGGATATGCTTGTCAATTGTTTTTTCCAATTCACCGGCATCGGCACCGTTTTGCAACATTGCATCAGCAAGTTTAGCAATTTTATTTTGTTCTGTTAACACCATGCGGGTATTTTTTTCGCTTTCCAGCTGCTGTTCAAGCATTTTAACCTTTTTGCGCTCTTCATCCAATAGTGTTTGCAAAGCACTAAACTCTTCCAGCACCTTGATAAGCTTAAGTTTACTTACCTGTAATGTGTGTAAAACAGAATTGGTCAAGGGAAATTGCAATTAAGCCCTCTAATTATAAAATATTATCCGTTGGCTTTTTTGTGATCGGCTAAAAATTTCTCCAACCCGATATCGGTAAGTGGGTGTTTGAGCAGCGCAAGTATAGAATCTAATGGACTGGTAATTACCTGAGCACCATATTGTGCTGATTTGATGATGTGAATCGGGTTGCGAATGGAAGCAGCAAGTATTTGGGTTTGAAATCCCTGAACAGCAAAAATTTGTGCTATTTCAGCAATTAATCCCATACCATCTTGGCTAATATCATCAAGGCGACCCACAAATGGTGAAATGTAGGTAGCACCTGCTTTGGCAGCTAAGATGGCTTGGCCTGAACTGAAAATAAGCGTGCAATTGGTGCGGATGCCTTTTGAGCTAAAGTATTTGATGGCTTTTACCCCATCTTTAATCATGGGTACTTTTACCACAATATTTTCATGCAATGATGCCAACATCTCGCCTTCGCGTATGATGCCTTCAAAATCCGTTGAAATAACTTCAGCACTCACATCGCCATCTACAATATTGCAAATGTCAACATAGTGTTTCATAATGGCATCGGTGCCGGTAATGCCTTCTTTGGCCATTAGAGATGGATTGGTGGTTACCCCATCCAAAATACCTAAATCATTTGCTTCTTTTATCTGGTTTAAGTTAGCAGTATCAATAAAAAATTTCATATGTAAATATTTAAATTATGTGGCAAGATTACTTCATTTTCAGCTTTATTGCGAATAGAAAAATGGAATTGAATAAATTATTTTGGGAGCAGCGGTATGAGCACCAACAAACGGGATGGGATTTAGGCATAGTCTCTCCACCGCTAAAAGCCTATTTCGACCAATTGACCAATAAGGACTTACGTATATTTATACCGGGTGCAGGCAATGCGCATGAGGCAATATATTTGCTTGAAAATGGATTTTCGAATATCACTGTGATTGACATTGCGCCTACTCCCATTGCAATTCTTAAATCTAAATGTGAACGAGAGATTGATAATGGGAAACTCAAATTGATTTGTGGCGATTTTTTTGCCCATCATGGCGAATATGATTTGGTGGTTGAGCAAACATTTTTTTGTGCCATCAACCCTGATTTAAGGAAAAAGTATGCCGAGAAAATGGCCACACTGCTGGCATCAAATGGGAAACTGATAGGGGTAATGTTTGACAAAATATTTGAAGGGGGGCCACCATTTGGAGGAAGCGCAACAGAATATGAAACATATTTTAAACCATTGTTTGCTTCAGTGTACTTAGCACCTTGCTACAATTCAGCCAAGCCACGGGCAGACAGCGAAGTGTTTGTGATGCTTAAAAAATAAAATTGTTACTTTATTTCGTATCCGGCACTAAATATTATGCCATAGTCAAGGTTTGGATTTCCGGCTGAGGGTGGTGCACTGTCATAGTTGTGGTATAAACTTAAACTTAATGACAAGTCGCCCCAAAATTTCCAGGTAAAATCAATATCACCATCTTGGCGGATACGCCCATTTTGATTGATTCCAAAATAGGTTACTTCAGAAACAGTAATTAACACCCGAGGCATGCGATAGCGGTAGAAATTGTAAAGTAAACCTATTGGTATTTCAGATAATAAATCTTGTTTAAATCCTTCGGAGTTCTCTTCTTGATTGAGCACATATCCCGAAAATATTTTGGCTTGCATGAGCGGGGTAGTAAAAAGACGGTTTCCAAACATAATTCCCTCTTGATAGCGCGCTTTTAGTCCCAATTGTAAGTTTCGTTGATAGTTTAACGACAATCCGCTGAACCACGTAGAACTAAGAAAGTATTTAGCACCAAGCGTTACATTCTCATTATCACGGTTTATGTCACGGCCATCTTGGGTCATGATAAAGGATGAGTTGAAACTGTATTGATATCGTTCTTTGGTGTATTCAAATCGGCCATCCAAATTGATGCGTCCTACATCGCTTGATTTAGTATAGTTATATCCACCGCCCATATAGGCTGTAATGGAATTACGAAACGACTCTCCAAATGGAATGGCCGATACAATATGCGTAATCATCACATCCATACTGTCATTAGGAGTTTTCAAACGGGTAAATCCATCAATATGGCTGTAATAAAAATCACCCATGAGGCTTTTGTGCTGTATGGTTTCAATTTTTAGTGGTTTAGATTTTATAGATATGGTACGCACTTTTACCAATTGGATATTGACCACGGCTGCGTCTTTTATATCAAAAGATATGGTACCCAAATCTATTTTCTTGAGTTTGCCTGCCAGCACCGAGCCCGAGTATAGGTAAATGGTATCCTGAGCCATCATGCTGTTGGTGCAAATACCAAGCATACAAATCAGTACTAATCGGGTTATTTTTTTCATTTGTTTGTGTGCCGCTACATAAATAAGTGCAATACAATGATTGCAATATGCTATGCGCTACATTAATAGCAACAAATTAATCAATATAATTTTGAAATTGTAGTGTATACTACTTCAATTTCCTTAAATATAAATTGGATATAACCGGGCAAATATATGGGGTATAAGTTTTTAGATTTGTTTTTTCGAGGCATGAATAAGACAGTTGCCAATGTGCTCCATCAAATGGAGAACGATTGAGGTGAGATGCAATGGGGGAATATTTGCCAAGCGACAGTCCCGATCCAGATAGCTATCGGAGATTAAAGCACACGGACGAAACGTCCGCGTGAACAGACTAAACCCATAATCATATACATTCCCCTCTCCATACACCTCATTATCGGCTTCTTGTCCATTGAAGTGGAAACGATAACGTAAAAACGCATGTATCGAATTGGTAGTATGTGTGGTAGCAGGGCGCAAAACCTATACATTTTTTAGTTTATCGAAGCTAAGGAAAAATTGGGTGGGATGCAATAGAAGGCAAAGAATTACGGATAATTCATTTTAGCACTCGATAAAAATTTACCCCTTAATTCATATATTTGATATGTGAAAAATCGAAGAAATACAGGTCTTGAGTTTGAAGTTGATAAACTGACTAACAGTATTGAAAATGTAGTTACCGGTGATAGTTTTCCAACTGATATAACACTCATATCTTCGGCTGACCTTAAGTCTGTTTCAATACGAAGTGGTTGGCTATTTGACTGGAAAGCTGAATTCAAATTACCTGAGAGAGATGTTTATAAGCTAACAATCGTAAACAATCAATCAATCATTCAAGGGCTGATAAGCATAGAAGTAAAATCAGACCACGTTACCATGCACTTGGTTGAGAATGCTCCATTCAATAAAGGTAAGTCAAAAATTTATGCCGGTGTTCCCGGAAATTTAGTTGCGTTTGCTTGTAAGTTATCATTTCAACGAGGACACGAAGGCTTTGTTTCATTTGTTTCCAAAACACAACTTGTTCAGCACTATATTGATTCTTTAGGCGCAATACATGTGGGTGGTCGTGTAATGATTATTGACACTAAAGCCGCTTTAAAGCTTATCAATAAGTATTTTCCAATATAGCAAAAGAACTTGTTCATAAACCATATCATAAATAAAAGCATATGAAAAAAAATAAAACAATCGAGCTTGATGTCGACTTCATTGGGGGGCCAACTCCGTTTACGAAAGAAGAAGAAAACCTGATTGCTACGTATTTGAAAAAACGTAAACTGAAAAGTAAACGGATTTTGAAACCTACAACCAGAAATACCACTAAGCGAAAAGTAAAGGTTTAAAATGCCTCTTTACGTTCAATTATTGTAAATATACCATTTGCAGTCACACAGGCTTTGCCCTCTAATACTCGGGGCTCGAGTAGGTGGGTATAGCAGGTAGCAAAACGCACTGTTTTTTCAGTTTATCGAAGCAAAGAAAAATATGGGTGGGATGCAATAAGTAATTATTTTACCACGCGACAGTCCCGTCTCGATAATTATCGGGACGTGCAGTTGCTGGAAAAGTTGTCTTAATCTAATGGTTTTACATTTGACCATAAATATGTATATCTATATTTATGTTTTCTTTCTAAAGATTCATAAATGATTATAGGTATATCCTTTTGAGGATAATCCATAATATAAAATAAAGACCATCCAAACCAATATTTACATTTCACATAAAGATATATCTTCATATATTCATTGTATACAAACTGATTTCTAGGTATTGAAAACTCTTTCCTGAATCTATTTTTAGTGTTAGTCGTTTTAAATTCAATATAGAAAGAATCTTTGTTCTCTTTTGTCGCAAATCTAATTATAACATTTTTCTCACTAGATTCAAATCTTACTAAGATGGAATCTTGACTATATAATTTGAAAAAAAAGAGCATCAAAATTAATGTTAACAGACTTTTCATAAATATATTATAATGACTCATTTAAATCAAGTACCCTTGGATTACTAACACCTCCACTTCCTTTTATTGATTTGTATTCGTTTGCTTCTGGATAGTTATTTCCTTTTCTATCAGATTTATTGTACATGATTTTTTCCTTATTACCACCAAGGAGTAAGTCATTAAGGTGACCCCAATGTCCGAATTCATGAGCTGGTAATGAAGGTTGTGATATCTCGTTCTTATCAACGTACATGATACCTGAACCTAGATTTGGTACTGATGCGTCTGCGCCAGGTATACGATAATCATTAGTATTTACTAAAGCAATGATATTGTCGCCTTTATTTATTTGATCCTTATCCGTTACAACTGTAATTGGCTCGGCAAATGTTGTTACTACCTTTATTTGTTGACCTCGTTTATTTGTAATATATCCATTCTCATCAACATTTAAATCTTTATTACTTGAGGTCGTCCATTTTTCAGTGATATCAGCTTCAATCGTTCTAGCCGCATCAAGCATTTCACTAGAAGTTAGACTTTTAGTCAAATCTATTATTTTAGCTTGATGAATTATTAATTGCTTTTCAATAATATCAGCCTTAACAAGATAAGAAAATAATCCTTTTAACTGAACTTTCTGACCATTTACTATCTTATATCTTGATACCTTTTCTTCAACCCATTGGCCTGTAGGGTCACCATACTTTAACGGACTATTTAAAGAATAGCAATATGCACTATAATCAGGATATGATTTAAATTGG
>JBIINH010000028.1:0-18107 GCA_044337585.1 Bacteroidia bacterium | reverse complement strand
TTTTTGTTATTGTTCCTTATGCAAGTGTATTTATTTATGCCTGTCTAAAAGCGTATATTCCTAAGCAACCATTCCAGAAAGTAAAGCACCACCTCACACTGCTGTTTCTTATTTTCACATTTATACTAGCTTTATTCAATACCGATAAGTCATACACATTTTGGAATTGTTTTATTACTTCCATGTTGTTGCTTATTCATTACCTGTTTTTAAAGCGTGAGTGGATGGGTTATTTCTGGTTGGCATATTTCATACACCTCATTCCGTTTTTCATTATCAATGGTATACTTACCGGCATGGCCACACCCGAGCCTGTGGTTTGGTACAACAATAATGAGAACTTGGGTATCCGCTTAGTTACCATCCCTATTGAAGACAGTATTTATGCCCTTACTTGTCTGCTATTGCCCATAACGGTGATGGAATGGTTGCAGCAACGCAAAAGTGCGGTTTAAGTAGTTAAAAATAATATCTTCGCGCTTTGTTATGAACGAACCGAGAAGAGTAAGGGTGCGTTTTGCACCCAGTCCTACAGGACCTTTGCATATTGGTGGTGTGCGCACCGCTCTTTACAATTACCTGCTTGCCAAAAAACATGGTGGCGATTTTATCCTGCGTATAGAAGATACCGACCAAACCCGCTTTGTACCCGGTGCTGAAGCTTATATCATCGAATCACTGAAATGGCTAGGAATTGAACCCAACGAGGGTGTTGGTTTTGGTTCTGATGCTTCTGGAGGTCCGCATACGCCTTACCGCCAAAGCGAGCGCAAACCGTTGTATAAAAAATATGTCGATCAACTGATTGAAGCCGGCCATGCTTACTATGCTTTTGATACGGCTGAAGATCTTGAGGCCATGCGCGAGCGCCTCAAGGCATCAAATGTGGATGCCAAATACGATGCCATTACCCGTATGGCCATGAAAAACTCACTTACCCTTCCCGAAGATGAAGTAAAACGGAGGCTCGAAAGTGGAGACGCTTATGTGGTACGCATCAAGTTGCCAAAAAAAGACGAAGTAAAATTTCATGACGAGATACGCGGGTGGGTAAGTTTTAATACCTCCCAAATGGATGACAAGGTATTGTACAAAAGCGATGGAATGCCTACCTATCACATGGCCAATGTAGTGGATGATTACCTGATGCAAATCACACATGTAATACGTGGCGAAGAGTGGCTACCATCAGCACCACTTCATGTTTTATTATACCGATACTTAGGCTGGGAAGAGGTAATGCCCAAATTTGCGCACTTACCATTATTGCTAAAACCCGAAGGAAATGGAAAACTAAGCAAGCGCGATGGTGACCGTTTGGGATTCCCTGTGTTTCCACTCGACTGGGTTGATCCTACATCAGGCGAAAAATCGAGCGGCTACCGCGAAAGTGGTTATTTGCCTGAGGCTGTAATAAACCTGCTTGCATTCCTTGGGTGGAACCCCGGAACCAGTCAGGAATTGTTTAGCATAGATGAGTTGATCCAATCATTTTCGCTTGACCGTGTAAGTAAATCTGGAGCAAAGTTCGATCAGAATAAAGCCAAATGGTTTAACCAGCAATACATTCGCAAAGTTGATGATGCCCTACTTGCTATTGAGTTGAGCAAGGAAGTGAAAACACGCAACCTCGATTTTTCTGATGCCTATATCAAAGAAACCTGCCACCTTATCAAAGAAAAAATTTCATTCATGAAAGACCTTTGGCCCATGAGCGAATATTTTTTCACAGAACAGATGAAATATGATGAAACTGTAATACAAAAAAGATGGAATGACAAATCGCCATTGGTGTTACAGGATATCATACAAACCTTACAAACTTCGGCTGAATTTGATGCGGTTTTACTTGAAAAAATATACAACGATGCATTGGCCAAAACGGGTGTACCAAGCAAAGATTTCTTACAACTTCTACGTGTGTGTCTGAGTGGTGTAGCGGGTGGGCCGCCAATTTTTGAAATGGCTGCATTATTCGGAAAAGAAAGTACCTTGCGCAGGCTGAAACAGGCATTGAATACGCTTTCTGCTGCATGAAAAATATACTTGTCATATCATTACTGATACTTCTTGGCGCTTGTTCGGCATCAAGGTTCGACCGCTATCCCGGAACGAAACTCGATGCGTTTCCGCAGCATGTTCAAGGTGATTATGCCGTACCTACCAATACCTTTCCATTCAACCTGTTTAAAAAAGATACGGCTATTGTGGCCATTAAAGCCAATGGTATTTTTCCATATGGCGATTCGTGGAATGAGCCCATGCTGCTTTCAGATTCGGTAGTCTTATCGCGCTTTGGAAAATATTACGCCATCAGTCAACGGATTGAAACCAACCCGCCTCAATGGAATATTGATGTTTGGCGCGTTGAGAAAAACAATATCCACGCTTATTATTTCGACAACAGCAGAAGCTACTCCCCAGAGATGGCAAAATTGCTCAAATGGCAAGCTTTGTCGAAAGACAGTGCAAGCAAGTGGAATACTTTTGCAGCGAATGAAGAAACCATGTTGCATATTATGCAGGTAAATCATCCCGATAGTGCGGTTGTATTTACCGTTCAGGATTCGGTACTTGAAGTGATTACCGATAAATACCTGATGAAGGAAAAAGCTTTTGTATTGAAACGAGTAAACAAAAAGAAATGAACCGACCTATACGTGTATTAGTAGCCAAAGTAGGCCTTGACGGACACGACCGCGGTGCCAAAGTAATCGCAACTGCCCTGCGTGATGCAGGCATGGAAGTAATATATACAGGATTGCGCCAAACACCCGAAATGGTGGTACAGGCAGCCCTGCAAGAAGATGTGGATGTGATAGGCGTGAGTATTCTTTCGGGTGCACACAATACGGTATTTCCGCGCATTATCGACCTCATGAAAAAAGAAGGATTGGATAATGTATTGCTCACCGGTGGTGGCATTATACCCGATGAAGATATGCAGGCACTTAATGCTATGGGTGTAGGAAAATTATTTGCCCCGGGTTCCAATATGGGCGATATAGCTGCATTTATCAAAGAATGGGTGGCTAAAAACCGCTCATAAATATACCATTCTGCTTATCTCAATTATTACAAATGGTAATTAACCAAATGACTACATATTGCTTAATGCAGCTGCTTTTCGTGCAGGATATTGTGCTGTTATAAACCCCAATATAACCACAGTAGCAAATACAAGTGCGATGTCTGTAATCCTAAGCTCAACCGGGTATTGCTGAAACATAAATGCTGAACCGTCTGTGAGGTGTATAAATCCAAATTGTTGCTGTGCGTAGCATACTCCAATGCCTAAAATAATTCCAATTATGCCTCCCGTAAGTGCAATAAAAATACCTTCAAGCATAAAGATTGCATATACCTGTTTTGCCTTCATCCCAATATTTGACATCAACCCAATATCTTTTTTCTTCTCGAGGGTAAGGAGGTACAAAGAGGCTATGCTATTGGCAGCGGCAATCAACAAAATAAACAACAAAATGATATAGCTGATTAGCTTTTCCGATTTCATAATTTTATAAAAAGCCTCACGTTGTTCGTATCTGTTTTTAATGGTAAAATTATTTCCCATTAACGCTGCAATTTCTGACTTGGCTTTGTTGGGTGATGTGCCATTTTTTAGTTTGATATCTAACGATGATAATTGATGCTCCCTGACCAATAGTTGTTGTAAAAAAGAAATGGGAACAATTATGTAGGTTTCGTCTATCTCCTGCTGAACACTAAATATACCGGCTGGCGCCACCATCGCTTTATTAAAATTTGCTTCGGGATTTAATACATCTACAGCTCCCTGAGAAGGAACATATATAGTCATTTTTTTAAAAATGTCTGACGGGTCAATAGCCAGCTTCCATGCTATTTCCTGCCCCACTAATGCATAGGCTTCATCATCATATTCCAGCAACATGGTTCCGGCAACCAGGCAGCTATCCAATAAAGTGAGACGGGTATAGTTTTTATCAACGCCTTTTGCTTTGGCAATGGTTTGCCTGTCGTCATACTTGAGCAACACATTTTCTTCCAGCACTTCTGCTACCAATTCTACGCCATTCAATTTTTTTAGGTTAGCAATTGTTGTTGAGTCGCGGGTAAATGTTTTTCCTTCTTGTGCAATAATCTGCATATCGGGATCGAAATTATTGTACATGGCACTAAACATGCCTTCAAAGCCATTAAATACCGAAAGCACAATAACCAAAGCCATTGCTCCTACAATATATCCGAGCAATGAAATACCCGAAATAAGGTTAATAAGGTTAAACGACTTTCCCTGCCTTTTTGAAAAGAAATACCTTCGGGCTATGAGCAAAGGCAGGTTCATATTATTTCCAGGCTTTTACAATAAGTCCTGTGCCTGTTTTGTGAGTAGTGTAAGTATCTATCCAATTAAGGAGGTAAGCAAAAGGATAGGTTATTAAATAATACACCGGCAAAATCACAAAAAATAATTTGGTGGTATTCAGCATCAACATTGGGTATTTCATAGACAGTTTCCATGCTATTTTCCCCGGAGCTCCATATGAGTATAGAATTTCCATTTTGGTAAAGCCTGCTTTGCGCAATTTCTCTTCCATTTCAGCTACTGGGTAGCCATCACGCACGTGCTCTCCAATAAACGATTCGCCATGTTCATCTGCATTGCTGCCTCCCTGATCGCTTGGTGTAGAAATGAGCAACATGGCTCCGGGCTTCATGCTGCGGTGAAAATGGGTAAATACATCTACATCTTCCAATATGTGTTCCATTACATCCACACACAATACCAGGTCATATTTTTCAGTTGCATGGGGTTTGGTCAAATCGCCAACCTGAAACGTAACATTGTTTATCCCACATGTTGCAAAAAACTGGTTGCAATCTGCTATTTGTTCTTCTTTCACATCTACAGCATCAATGCTGCACTGCCTGTTACGCGAGGCGATATAAAACGAATACTGCCCGAAACCGGAGCCGGCATCCATCATGGTAAAGGATTCTCTAAATCTGGGCCAACGTTTAAGTTCGCGGTGAATATGCCATGTGCGTAGCAAAAGCAAATCGAGGAGTTTGTAAAAAAGCTTGCGCATGGCTGATGAGCGGTTAAATACCACACCCAAGTCGCGTTTTATAGGATCGTATTCCATGAATGATTGTATAAATGGTTGAAAGGCGCAAAATAAGTAATCAGCAAGATAAGTTGTCGAAAAAAAACGCCCCGAATGCCTATTTGCAAATCGGGGCGTTGAATTATTGTGTGATTTGGGAATTACTTCAAGCCAAATGCCTTTTTTACTTGTGGTACATAATCCAATTTTTCCCAGGTGAAAAGTTCTACCTTCTTGGTTACTTTCTTTCCGTCAGGGGAAGAGAATGTTTTGGTAACAATTTCATTCTTGCGACCCATGTGACCGTATGCTGCTGTTTCGCTGTAAATTGGGTTGCGCAATTTCAAACGGGTTTCGATTCCATAAGGAGTCATGTCGAATATTTTCTCCACTTTTTTAGCAATCTCTCCATCAGTCATTTTCACTTTAGCCGTACCATTGGTATTGATGTAAATTCCCATTGGGTCTTTTACACCAATAGCATACGAAACCTGAACCAATACCTCGTCACACAAACCTGCTGCCACCAAGTTTTTGGCAATATGGCGTGTTGCGTAGGCTGCCGAGCGATCTACCTTTGAAGGATCTTTTCCTGAAAATGCACCTCCACCGTGAGCACCTTTTCCTCCGTATGTATCAACAATAATTTTACGACCTGTAAGTCCTGTGTCGCCATGTGGTCCGCCAATTACAAACTTGCCGGTAGGGTTGATGTGGTAGTTAATATTGTTATTGAAAAGCTTTGCGTACTTTTTGTATTTGGTTTTAACGCGTGGAATTAAAATTTCAATGATGTCTTTTTTGATTTTGGCCAACATTTTTGCTTCGCTATCAAAATCATCGTGTTGCGTTGAAACTACGATAGAATCAATACGTACCGGCTGATTTTTATCATTATACTCAAGTGTAACCTGGCTTTTTGCATCCGGACGCAGGTATTTAATTTGTTTGTTTTCTCTACGCAAAGCGGCAAGCTCAAGCAGTATACCATGTGCAAGGTCAAGTGCAAGAGGCATATGGTTATCTGTTTCGCTGGTAGCGTAGCCAAACATCATGCCTTGGTCACCGGCTCCTTGGTCTTGTTTTTTCTTACGGTCAACGCCTTGGTTAATATCAGCCGACTGCTCATGGATGGCAGAAAGAACTCCACATGAGTTGGCTTCAAACATGTATTCGCTTTTGGTGTATCCAATTTTACGTATTACATCGCGTGCGATGGATTGTACATCAAGGTAAGCTTTTGATTTCACTTCTCCGGCAAGCACAACCTGCCCTGTAGTTACCAGCGTTTCGCAGGCAACTTTGGAATCCGGATCGAATGCCAAAAAATTATCGATAAGCGCATCTGAAATC
The DNA here is from genome assembly GCA_044337585.1 of Bacteroidia bacterium. GTDB lineage: Bacteria > Bacteroidota > Bacteroidia > UKL13-3 > UKL13-3 > CAYSBE01. Next base: position 11,664 of record JBIINH010000028.1, on the reverse strand, counting down.
TGGTCGGCAACTTTATCGGGGTGTCCTTCACTCACCGATTCTGAAGTAAATAGGTATGACATGTTTGGTTATTGATTAGTTTATTTTACAAGATGGCAAAAATACATATTTGCATGAAGTTGCAAAGCGCTAAAAAATATAACTTCAACAACTTGAAAACTTCATCTTATAGACATAAATTCGGGCATCAATGCAGGATTTAGAGCCACATTACCGCTGGAGAGATTTATATCGCTCCGAAGACGACCACCTTTCGCCCTTCTATGAGCGTGAGTATAGTGAGTTTGAATATACCAATAAGGTGTATAATTATGCCATACACCCGCAATGGGATGAGTTTGGCTCGCCAACGCTTTACACCAAAATATTATTTGCTGAATACCACGAAGGCTTTGCCATTATCGAAATGTTTGGCGAATGGAATGATGCAGTAACCAATGATATCATGTTTTTAAAAAGAGAGGTGATTGAGCCACTGAACATAAATGGTATTGACAAATTTATTTTAGTGGGAGAAAATGTATTAAATTTTCATAGCAGTGATGACAGCTATTATGAAGAATGGTTTCAAGATATTGAAGAGGGGTGGATTGCCGCTATTAATTTCCAAGAACATGTTTTAACTGAACTTCGATCAGCTAATATCGATTATTATATCAATTTTGGCGGAGAGCTTGACAACATGATTTGGCGTAAATTTACTCCATTGCAATTTTATCAGCAGGTTAACCAAACCCTATCAAGAAGACTAACCTAGTTGTTAATTTACTTGCCGCTTTCAAAACAGTTTCCCGATAATGTATACCTTTGCTACATATGTTTAATGAACCCAAATACTTTCGCAACAACCGTAAAGGCTGGATAGAAGTTATTTGCGGTTGTATGTTTTCAGGTAAAACAGAAGAGCTTATCAGGCGTATTAACCGTGCTAAAATAGCCAATTTAAAAACAGAAGTGTATAAGCCCGCAACTGATACCCGATATGATGAAGCAGCAGTTGTTTCACACAATTCAACTGCTACCAGTTCTATACCTGTAGAATCTTCATTAAATATTTTACTACTATACAAAGATGCCGAAGTGGTGTGTATTGATGAGGCTCAATTTTTTGATACGGAATTGATATACGTGTGCGAGAAGCTTGCAGCTAAAGGAATAAGGGTAATTATTGCGGGTTTGGATATGGATTATTTGGGAAAACCTTTTGGCCCTATGCCTGGGTTGATGGCTGTTGCTGAATATGTAACCAAGGTACATGCCATTTGTATGCAGTGCGGTGATTTAGCTACGCATTCTTTTCGCAAACATCATTCAGACGCTTTGGTGATGTTGGGCGAAAAAGGTGAGTATGAAGCACGTTGCCGCAGTTGTTTTGCCGAAGGAATGGCTAAAAATCAAGGCTAAGCGAAAAGTAATACATAGGAGAATCGCTCACCTCATAATCCTGCACTCCCCAGGCTACATCAAATCGCATAAAATAACCTAAAAGTTTACTTCTTAACCCACCTCCATATCCCATAACTATAGGTTCACGCACATTGATTACAGTTGCTTTTAGGTAATTTACTTCTACAATTTTTTGGTTAAATGTATTTTCGTCAGAGTAAGGATTCTTGCCGTACCAAGCGGTGCCGATATCATAAAACGGAACAATTTGAAAATTCTTTAAAAACTCTGAACGAACAGGTCTTGTTGCAAAATAGCTGAATATTGGCCACCTGATTTCATTGTTGATGGCTACAAATGAGCTACCATTTCGAATGTTTTGGGTAAATCCACGCATGTTGGTAGCAAGTGCTTGAAATGCAAAATTATCTGTACCCAATGATACGTTGTCATTATTAAATCTTGGCGTAAGCCAATTGTCCACTCCACCCATGACATACTTAACTTTTGCAGGGCCAAAGGATGTATTATATGTGGTTCTGAAAGCAAAAATGAGTTGCCGATGCAACTTTTGATAATGCCTGAAATCAACACCTAACGCATTTAGTTGCACATTGCGGTCATCTACATTTCTATAATATTCATAAAACAGTTTGAATCGGGTACCATTCATTAGATTTAAGCCTTTTGGAATGGTATTATCAAACACCACTTCAAATTTACTCCCCACCCACGGTGTATTGTTATCTGGTGCCTGAAGGGAAGGTTGGTTGATAGCTCGGGCTACATCCCTATCTATGCGTACAAACGGACTCGCCCGAAAACTAAATACTTGATTAACCGGAATTTTTATTTGATACCTCAACTCGTGAGAGGTATTGCGAATTGGAATGTCTCCCGATGTACCGTTTCGCACTTGCCGGTAGAAAGTAAACTTATGATCAAATCTTTTTTTAAGTGTTTCGTATGAAACGAAGTAATCTACACCACTTAAATCAAAAGCTAAACGAAAACCTCCAACCAATCGGTAGTCTTCAAATAAATCAACCATCCCTACATTGAACATTCCATTTAATCCGGGATTAAACATATTGTCTCCAGAGGCTGAAATAGGTTGATAATACGTATTGATTACAGAGTTGTCGAGTTGGGTAACAAGTTGATCTGAAAAAAATGTAACATCATAAAAACGCGGAGCGTTCATTTTAATGGCACGTGTATTTCCTGTATTTTGTGCAAAAGGTGTCGCTACTTTGATGTCATCAGGTTTGGTATTTTCGGGTGTAAATTCGCTTACAAAAAAGTAATCATATTTACGTTTGGGCTTTTCCTGATTTACTGTTTTTTTAGTTGTTTGTTTTTTTTCTGGAATAAATCTTCTATCTGAATACACCACTGTTCCTGGCTGAAATGATGCTATTGCTTCCCCACTTTTTAGCCGGCTCATGGTTGGAAACGTTTCCGTACGCTTTCCGATAGCCGGCACATTTCTATCAACAGGTGAATAAAAAACGCGAATACGTCTATCTACATAAGTGACATCATATTGTACTTGTGTTTGTTTGCTAATATCATGTGAAAGGATATTGCGTTTATAATTGGTAAGCGGGTATGTGGTCACAAAATCTTTTTCATGCACAATGGTATCGATGCGATCAACTGTACTGTCTAATACAATTTTTTGTCCTTCGTACATAATTTCATTTCCAAAATCTGGCAAAACGTCAAAATATAGCGTGTCGGGTTTACGTTCGGGATCAACGTATTTAATTTGCAATTCAGTAAAATCATATTCACTTCGAATACTTGCCACATAACGATTTTTTATCCCATTATAATCACTTATGAATGCAATGTACTCCCCCGAATACTCTATTGGTTGTATCTCATTTACAAAAGGAGTATAAGTAAGCCTTTTCATGCGTTGTCCCGGATTTTCTATGTCCAAAAGGTACACATCAAAATTGTTATCAGCCGGAATCGTTGGTGGAGCAGCAAATGATAGCGAGTCGGTATTTCGGTTTGAGCTGAAAACTACTTTTGATGAGCCATCTACAAATTTCGGATACAAATCATCAAAAGCATCATTGGTAATTTGTCTTTCGCGATTGGTTTTTGTATCAAAAATATAAATATCTGATTGGCCCTTTCTAATGGCTGACATTACCAAGGTGCGGTCATTATCTGAATATGCCATTCCTACTACTTTATCAAACTTTGTAAGCCAAACAGATTGGTCTTTTTTTGTAATTAAGTCTACTGTAGTTAACCATACTTTCCCTTTTTTCTCATGTATGTATGCAAATTTTTCTCCTCCAGGATGCCAAGCAACAACAGGATATGTATGATCTACTTTTTGCTGATAATATTTTAAACCCCCTTTGTGCACTTTCTTTTGCTTTCCTGTTTTGGTATCGAGCAACCAAATTTTATATTTACCCGAATTGTTGGTTACAAATGTTACAAAATCTCCTCGTGGTCCTGCCTTTACTTCAGGTAATACATAAGGCTGTAATCTTTTTCGAACGGTAAATTTATCTGCAGGCAATGTTCTTAAAGAATCTTCTTTTGCATACAGGTTTTTATAATACTTTAGCCAATCAGCAGATACTTGTTTGAAAGGTTGACCAGTTAAGTATTGTAAGGCTGTTTCATAGTTGCGACTTAGGCGTGTGACATATACCATATTTGGTATAATCTCTTCCCCATATTTGTCGGTTAAAAACTTCCAAAAACTAAGACCAACCAATTCCTCATCTACATACACCAGCCTATTCATATTCTTAATTCTTTTCTGTGCAATCAAGTCTTTCATCTTATTGCTGTGGTCAGAAGTCCATCGTTTAGCAATATGCCCGGTAAGTCCAGATATATACCAACTAGGCAAACTAAGCAAGGCTGCATTCTGTATACGTTCTTGAATGTTTCCGCCAAACAACAATTCATTGATAAGCACCAATGCAATGCCTTCTTTTATTTGCTTGTCAAAATCTTCTCTGCTTCCATTGAAATATACAAATACTTTATTAGGGGTAACCTGCGAAACGCCACCTGTATTGTTTGCTGGATTATCTGACAAATTAAAATTTGATTGCTTGTAATCTGACAATGAATTGTAGCAAACAATTTCTACCCTACCACTTAATCGGTGATCAATTATGCGCTCAATATCTGACAAAACGGTTTCGGCTGTTCTTGCTGCAAACTGGGATAATTCTTTTCCTCCGGAATAGAAATAGGAATCAAAATTTTCTGTACGAACAAACTGCCAATCAAACCTGCCATACTGAACACGATTTTGTCCAAAGGTGGTATACATGCCTTGCCCATATACCGAACCCATATCTGTGCAGAGCAGAACCAAGCAAAGAATAAAAAAAGAATATTTATATTTTATGAAATTGACCAAACGTTCAAATTTGGTATAAACACATGGTAAAATCAAATATTTATCATTAAATCGAAAGTCAATTTTTTATTATGATTCAAATTAATACGTTTACGTTCAATTCATTTCAGGAAAACACTTATGTGTTGGTGTGTAGCCAAACACGCGCTTGCGCCATTATTGACCCGGGTTGCAGCAACCGGCAAGAAGAAAATGTGCTCGTGGAATTTATCGAAAAAAATCAGTTACAACCCATGCTTTTGCTAAATACCCATTGCCACATCGATCATATTTTGGGTAATTTGTTTATAGCAAACAAGTATAAGCTACCGCTTCATTTGCATCAAGAAGAGTTGTTTACATATAAAGATGCCAACAAATGGAGTGCCATGTTGGGAATTGCACCTATAGAAATACCTGAAGAACTCGTATTTATTGATGAGAAAAACACCATTACATTCGGTGATTGCAGCTTGCAAATAGCCTTAACACCCGGCCATAGCATAGCATCACTTTGTTTTTTCAATCTTGAGCAAAATATATGTGTTTCAGGTGATGTATTGTTTTACGAAAGTATTGGACGTACCGATTTGCCTGGTGGCAACTTTGAAACGTTAATACATTCAATTAAAGGTACTTTGTTTGCTTGGTCTGATGAAATGAGAATATTCCCTGGACATGGCCCTGCAAGCACAATTGGGCATGAAAAAAGATTTAATCCATTCTTAACTTAAAAAAGTTGTTTCTATAACTAAGTTTTTTCTGCATAATTGAGGCAAAATTGGCAAGCGATTTGAAACACATTTTACTGTTGTTATTCACTTTGGGGGTTTTACAAGCGGTTGCGCAACAAACAGTCATTACGGGAAAAGTAAAAGACAAGCGCACAGGTGAGGCCATTATAGGAGCTGTAATTACCATAGGTGAGGGCAAAGAAGGTACCGTAACTGATTATGAAGGAGAGTTTGTTCTTAAAACTGCTCAAAAGTTTCCCATCAACTTAACTATAAACATGATGGGATACGAAAAAATTACCCTAACCATAAAAGACAACAAACCCATTGATATCAAATTGACTGAAAAAGTAGCAGAATTAGCTGCCGTAGAAATTAGGGATTCGCGCATTACCCAAAAACAAAAACAAACTCCGCTAACAATTGAAAGCATGGATGCTGTTTCAATTAAAGAAACACCCGCAGCCAACTTTTATGAAGGACTTGCCCACCTAAAGGGCGTAGATATAACTTCGGCAAGTATTGGATTTAAAATCATTAACACTCGCGGGTTCAATAGCACGTCCCCTGTTCGTTCACTTCAGCTCATTGATGGAATCGACAACCAATCGCCAGGTCTAAATTTTTCATTAGGAAATTTTTTAGGCGCATCTGAGCTTGATATCAATCGGGTTGATTTAATAGTGGGCGCAAGTGGAGCTTACTATGGCCCAAATGCGTTTAATGGAGTAATCAACATGCAAACCAAATCTCCCTTTTTGTATCCCGGCTTATCTGTGTTTTCTAAAGTTGGCGAACGCAGCTTATATGAAGGTGGTTTTCGTTGGGCACAAGTTTTTAAAGATAAAGGCGGAAAAGATCGATTTGCGTACAAACTAAATATGTATTGGATGCAGGCCCGCGACTGGGAAGCTACCAATTATGATGCCACCATTCAGTCTCCTGTAAATGAAAAAAATCCTGGTGGATACGATGCCGTAAATAGGTATGGAGACGAATACAGCAGCAACCGTTTTAAACAATCAGGTTTGGTATATATTGGGCATGGATACGCACTAAGAAGAGGCTATGAAGAAATTGATTTGGTAGATTATAATACTCGTAACCTAAAAACCAATGCAAGTTTTCATTACAAAACATTAAAAGACGTAGAAATCATTGCAGGCACAAGCTTTAGCAATGGCACCACGGTGTATCAAGGCGACAATCGCTTTAGCCTAAAAGACATCATGTTTTTTCAACATAAGGCAGAGATACGCAAAGAGAACAAATTTTTTGTAAGGGCCTACATGACACATGAAAATGCCGGCAATAGCTATGACGCCTACAATACGGCCCTCATCCTGCAAAACAATTCAAAATCAGATGCCAATTGGGCTGCTACTTATAATGAAAATTGGAATAAATACATTTTTGGGAGAATGAATGCCCTTAGGCCACCAATAGGTTCACAACCACCAGGCGTAAATTATCAGGATTATGCCAATCAATACTTTTATGAAAATTATTATGACTCGTTGGTGCAGTGGCATCAATTGGTAAGAGACTCAACAGATTTTGGGAAGCCTAATGCACAGCGTGGCGGAATCGAACACTTCCTACCAGGAACCGCTCGATTCGACTCTGCCTTTCAAGCAGTCACTTCACGTACCAATCGCGAAGGAGGGTCTCGCTTTTTTGACCGTTCGGCTTTGTATCATATCATGGGCGAATACCGATTTGCCCTTAGTAAGTTTGATTTTATTGTAGGTGGCAACATGCGCCTGTATGCACCAAACTCACAAGGCACCATTTTTCTCGACACTTCAGAAAGTCAGCGTATATATAATAAAGAGTATGGTGCTTATGGTGGCGTAGAGAAAAAATTATTTAATAACCAAGTAAAAACAACCATAACCTTGCGAACAGATAAGAACCAAAATTTTAATTGGTTATTTTCACCAGCCGCCACCATTGTTTACACCAAAAATGAACACGTATTTAGGGTATCGGCCTCGTCAGCCATTCGCAACCCAACTTTATCAGATCAATACATCAACCTGAATGTGGGGCGCGCTACTTTACTCGGTAACCTAAGTGGATTTGATAGTTTGGTTAAAACGCAATCCATCATTAATGCGTTTAATAATAATAATGACCGCTCGCTTTTAGAGTATTTCAACGTTGCGCCAATCAAACCCGAGCAGGTTAGAACCATCGAGTTTGGTTACCGCACCACCATTAGCAAAAAAATATTTATAGATGCCAATTACTATTACAGTTGGTACACCAACTTTATAGGCTACCAAATTGGTGCCGACCTCGATTGGCCTGCAGCCTCACCTTTTGTAAATAGTATAAATGTATATAGGGTAGCTACAAATGCAACCACACAAGTAACCACGCAAGGTTTTACTATAGGAGCCAATTATTTTTGGCAGAAATACTTGGGTTTCAATGCAAACTATTCATGGAATGTGCTTAATCTTCAAGAAAACAGGGACTCTTTAATACCTGCATTTAATACGCCCGAACACAAATACAATCTAGGTATCAGTGGTCGTAACATTGACTCGCGCATAGGAGGATTTAGTATTTACAATTGGGGGTATTCCATCAACTATAAGTGGCAAGAAGGTTTTCTATTCGAAGGCTCTCCACAATTTACAGGTTTTGTGCCGGCCTACAGCATGGTGGATGCACAAATAAATAAAAAGCAAGAGAAATGGAACTGTACATTCAAACTAGGTGCAAGCAATTTGCTTAATAACCAAGCAATACAAGTATATGGCGGGCCACGCGTTGGGCGACTTGTCTATTTTTCTATACTGTATGAGCCAAAATTTTAATCTCATGTTAAGCTAATATTACCCAAAAAGCATTTACTTGCGGTTGTATAAAAACTAAATTTTATGATTAAAAGATTACTTTCTCTAACCATGATGCTTTCTTTGGTGGCAATGTTTACCGAATCGAAAGCGCAAACACGTTACGTAGACGAGATATTCGATAACGTAATGAGAACATCCAATATTGAGTATGATACCAATCGCTCAGTAAACATTTTGTTTGGTATTGTTCCCGGCCAACAACCCATTGTAACTGCCAGCTTACGCTGCGATATTTACGAACCAGATGGGGACACAGTTGGATCAAGACCGGTAATTTTATTGGCACACACCGGTAGCTATTTACCTGCCATAATCAACCGCCAACCAACAGGTAATAAAAGCGATAGTACTATTGTTGAGCTTGCAACCAAACTTGCAAAACGCGGATACGTAGTGGTGGCTTTCAATTACCGTTTAGGATGGAACCCACAAACAACTAATCAGGAGCAGGCTACCGAGCAATTGCTAAAAGCAACTTACAGAGGCATGCAAGATGCTCGCAATGTAGTTCGTTATTTAAGCACCGTTTCTGACACATACAATTTAGACATGAGCAAGGTTGTATTAGGTGGACAAGGAACAGGTGGGTACATTGCACTTGCAGTAGCAACAGTTGACCGCAGGGCAGAAATTGAATCAAACCTTAAATTTTTACGTGGCAATGCTACACCTATGGTAAATGCTGATACCCTTGGTGATTGGACAGGTTTGGGTGGAAATCCATTTTTTAACTACGGTGGAGATACAGCTGCAGGTGATGATATCCATATGGTGTTTAACTACGGTGGTGCTATGGGAGACTCAGCTTGGTTAGAAGCAGCTAATTTACCTATCGTAAGCTTACATTGCTTTAGCGATCCATTTGCTCCTTACAATACCGGCAACGTAATTGTGCCAACAACCAACGTAACAGTTATTCCGGCAGCATCAGGTGCTGGTGATGTAGTTGCTCGTGCAAACCGTATCGGGGTAAATGCTAAACTAAACGCTTCTTTCTTTGAAGATGATATTACAACAATTGCAGAAGGATATTCAGCTGGTGAAAAACATGTGTTTCGTTTTAACACAGCAACAGATGAAGGTGCGCCATGGGAATGGTGGGACAGAGCAATTGTGCAAAGTATAAACACACCGGCTCCTGGTGCAGGCTATTTAGCAGATTCTTTAGGTATGAAAAACAACCCAAATATGTCGGCTGCAAAAGCAAAAGCATATATTGATACTATTGCACGTTTTGTTGCACCGCGTATTGCTGCACAATTAGACTTAGCTGATTTCAGTGTTGGTTTAAATAAAGTTGCTTCATATAATAATGCTATTCAAGTTTTCCCTAATCCTGCAAAAGGAAACGTTAACTTCTACTTACCTATAATGATGTCAACCATCACAATTGTAGATGTTATGGGACGCGAGGTAGCAACGTTTAATAATATCAACAACAAAGAATATACTGCTAATCTGAATTCAATTCAACCAGGTATGTATTTTGTAAACGTAATTGCTGCTGACGGAAAATCAGCTGTAAAAAGATTAATCGTAGAATAATTTCTTCATTTATAAATTTTAAAAAAAGGCGGCTTCAAATATTGGAGCCGCCTTTTCGTTTTATTATACTTGCTTTGCTTTAATTTTAACACATATGAAACCATTTGCAATAGCTATACACGGAGGAGCAGGAACCATTCTACAAACACTGATGACACAGGAAAAAGAACTGATGTATACGCAAGCTCTGTTGGATGCTGTGGATGCTGGGCATGCTATTTTGAAAAATGGAGGAAACAGCTTGGATGCTGTAGAAGCAGCTGTTGTTTCTCTTGAAAACTTTCCTCTGTTTAATGCAGGACGAGGGGCTGTGTTTACCAACAAAGGCACGCACGAAATGGATGCAAGTATCATGGATGGAAATACACTAGAGGCAGGCGCTGTTAGTGGTATTAGTAATATTCAAAATCCCATTATGTTAGCTCGTGTGATAAAAGAAAAAAGTGGGCATGTGTTTTTATGTGGCAAAGAAGCTGAGGTTTTTGCACAAAAAATGAATTTATCCTTTCAACCTGATAGCTATTTTTATGAAGAAAGCCGACATAAACAATGGCTTGAAATGAAAGATACGGATGCCTATCAACTTGACCACTCGGAACACAATGACGAAGGGAAAAAATTTGGTACCGTTGGTGCTGTAGCTTTGGATATGCATGGAAATCTTGCCGCTGCCACCTCAACCGGTGGCATGACCAACAAACGTTTCGGACGCATTGGAGACACGCCCATTATTGGTGCAGGAACATATGCAAATAATAAAACTTGTGCTATAAGTTGTACCGGACATGGTGAGTATTTTATACGTGCTGTTGTGGCTTATGATATCAGCTGTTTAATGGAATATAAAGGTATGGATTTAAAAGAGGCTTGTAGGTATGTGGTGAATGACAAATTGGTAATGCTAGGTGGCGAAGGTGGTCTTGTAGCGATTGACCATTTGGGAAATATTGAATTGCCATTCAATAGCGAAGGCATGTATCGCGCATGGAAACACTCATCGGGAGATGATGGTGTCCTTATTTATAAATCTTAAGTCTTTTCAAATAATGCTTTATTCAACAGCAAAACAATCCTGCTGGCGCTTTCACAATTGTATCAATGCAATTAGGCAGTTGCTTCTACATTTGCGATGAACTTGCGTTCTTTTAGCAAATATTGATTACCCCTTACCATAATGCTTACACGCAGATTTTCAACAGCTATGGGTGAGCCTATACCTACATCTGTAATATTGGTGTGCATGATGTCTCTGCCATCTACAATTACTACTGCACCGCTTCCAACTACTTCCAGGTGATTGCTTTCTGTGATCACTACTCCCGTATCTTCACCCAACCCAATACCGATGCATTGTGGGTTGCTGGCAACAGCTTGTGCCAAACGGTTAAAGCGGCCCCGTTTATCAAAGTGAGAGTCAATAATTACATTGCCAACAAAGGCAAGTCCGGCTGTAAGTTTTACCTCCCCTTTTAAATGCGCCAAATCGCTTTTCCCTTGGTAAATCATCGTATTGCTCATGGCCATTGCTCCCGCACTTGTACCTGCAATAACGAAACTCTCTTCTTGCAGGTAACGGTCATGGAGTATTTGATAAATCTCCGTGCCTCCAAAAATGCTGGTCAACCGTAATTGGTCTCCGCCCGAAAACATCACCCCATTTGCTTTGCGGATGCGCTCTATAAACTCAGGATTCACCACATCTTCCCGCTTGCGGATATCAATAATATCTACATTGGTACAA
>JBIINH010000157.1:0-5512 GCA_044337585.1 Bacteroidia bacterium | reverse complement strand
GGATTATACCATGCAGAGATAAATGCATTGGTATATTTTTGCGCTATTGTTGCTTTATTGGTAGTGTATACACATAGGGCAAACATCAAACGGCTAACAAACGGTAACGAGAATAAATTTTCATTCACAAGGAAGCAAGTAGATGGAAAAAGTTAAAGAAGAAGATTTGGTAGATTTACTCGATGGGATTGGAACCCCTTCAGAGTTATTATTGTACAACGATGATGTCAATTCATTTGATCATGTGATTGAGTGTTTGATGCGAATATGTAAGCACCAGCCCGAGCAGGCAGAACAGTGTGCACTGATTGTACATTTCAAAGGGAAGTGTGTGGTAAAAAAAGGCGATCGGGGAGAACTCACCGCCATGTGTCAGGCGCTATGTGATGAAGGATTGTCGGCAACAATAGGAGAATAAAACACAAATGATATGTTAAACAAAATTGTAAAAAATGCAGACGAGGCGATAAATGATATACAGGATGGCGCAGTAATTATGTTGGGAGGGTTTGGACTTTGCGGTATTCCTGAAAATTCAATTAACGCATTGGTAAAAAAAGGAGTTAAAAACTTAACATGTATTTCAAACAATGCAGGTGTTGATGATTTTGGAATAGGGCTGATGTTGAAAACCCGTCAAGTGAAAAAAATGATATCGTCATACGTGGGCGAAAATGCCGAGTTTGAAAGACAGCTGCTAAGTGGTGAGCTTGAAGTAGAACTCATTCCGCAAGGAACACTGGCCACACGTTGCATGGCAACAGGCTATGGCATGCCTGCCATTTTTACACCCGCAGGTGTAGGTACCGAAGTAGCAAACGGAAAAGAAATACGTGAATTTAACGGCAAACAATATTTACTTGAACATGCATTTAACTCAGACTTTTCCATTGTAAAAGCATGGAAAGGAGATACGCATGGCAACTTAATTTTCAGGGCCACATCACGCAACTTTAATCCGATGATGGCTATGGCAGGAAAAATTACAATAGCAGAAGTAGAAGAATTGGTAACTGCTGGCGAACTTGATCCCGATATGATTCATACACCGGGAATTTATGTAAACCGTATTTTTCAGGGAACCAATTACGAAAAGAGGATTGAGCAGGTTACAACACGATTAAAAGACTAAGGACATGTTAGACAAATTTGGAATAGCAAAGCGAATAGCCAAAGAACTTAAAGACGGATACTACGTAAACTTGGGTATAGGCATTCCTACATTGGTGGCCAATTATGTACCCGAAGGCATTGAAGTAATTTTGCAATCAGAAAACGGATTATTGGGTATTGGTCCCTTTCCTTATGCCGATGAAGTGGATGCGGATTTGATAAACGCAGGCAAACAAACCGTCACCACCACCAAAGGCTCATCATTTTTCGACAGTGCCATGAGCTTTGGGATGATACGCAGCGGCAGGGTTGATTTAACCGTGTTGGGCGCCATGGAAGTAGCCGATAATGGCGATATCGCCAATTGGAAAATTCCGGGCAAAATGGTAAAAGGCATGGGCGGTGCCATGGATTTGGTGGCTTCAGCTAAAAATATCATCGTAGCCATGCAACATGTAAACAAAGCCGGTGAAAGTAAACTCTTGAGCAAATGCACACTTCCAATAACGGGTTTAGGATGTGTGAAAAAAATAGTAACCGAGTTGGGTGTGTTTGACATTACACCCGATGGCTTTGTTTGTATTGAATACGCACCGGGCGTTTCATTGGATTATATCAAAGAAAAAACATTGGGTCGTTTGTTAATATCCGATGAGGTGAAGGAGATGGTTACATAATTACACTTTTTGTGAACGAAATGTGACTTAAATCAAGCATTTATATTTTGAGATACGTATAGAGTGCCTAATTTCGCAGCGCCTTTGGGCGCTTTTTTATTAAAACTTAGTAATAACCAAATAAAAACAATGACAAAAGTATCAGTTATCGGAGCAGGAGCAGTAGGCGCAACCACTGCAGATGTAATTGCATTTCGCGAACTGGCAGACGAAGTAGTGCTGCTGGATGTAAAAGAAGGATTTGCCGAAGGCAAGGCCCTCGATATTTACCAAACCACCTCGCTGTTGGGCAACAAAACACGCATCAGTGGCACCACCAACGATTACAGCAAAACTGCCAATTCGGATGTTGTAGTAATTACTTCAGGTATACCGCGCAAGCCAGGCATGACCCGCGAAGAACTGATTGGAACCAATGCAAATATTGTAAAGTCTGTAGCCGAAAATGTATTGAAACACTCTCCAAATGCAATTATTGTTGTGGTATCAAACCCAATGGATACCATGACTTACCTAGCACTAAAATCAACAGGTTTACCTAAAAACCGTATTATCGGTATGGGTGGTTTGTTGGATAGTGCACGTTTCAAAGGATACCTGGGATTAGCATTAAACCAACCTGCTGCCGATATTCAGGGAACTGTAATTGGCGGACACGGAGATACAACCATGATTCCATTAACACGTTTGGCTACTTTAAATGGCGTACCTGTATCGAATACATTGAGTGCAGATAAATTGAAAGAAATCAGTGACGCAACAATGGTTGGCGGAGCTACATTAACCAAACTGTTGGGCACATCAGCATGGTATGCACCGGGTGCTGCTTCGGCACTGTTGGTTGAAAGTATTGTGCGTGACCAGAAACGTGTAATGCCTTGCTGCGTGTATCTTGAAGGCGAATACGGACAAAATGATATTTGCCTAGGCGTGCCTGTAACCATTGGCAAAAACGGCTGGGAAACTATTGTAGACTACAACCTGAATGACGAGGAAAAAGCTTTGTTCAGCAAGAGTGCCGATGCCGTTCGCAACATGAACAACGTGTTGAAGGAAATCGGAACATTGTAAAATCAACTATTATATAAAGGCTGTCCACAAGGGCAGCCTTTTTTATTTTTATGCCTACACATAAAATTCAACTCGAGCTTGCTGAAATTGACCGTAAGAATTATCATGTTTTTCTGAATGCATCGGTAGGCAAAAAACAATGTCGCCTGCTGCTGGATACAGGAGCCAGCAAAACCGTGCTTGATGCAGAAAGGGTTTTGCAGTTTGTAAAACCGGCACAAATTTTAAAACACGAAAGTAAATCAGTTGGGCTGGGCACGGCCGATATGGAAACATCTACAGCAAAGCTGCGCAATGTGCAAATGGGGCGAGTATATTTTGCCTCATTAAGTATAGCAATTTTGCCACTTGGGCATGTAAATGATGCTTACAACATGATAGGTTTACCAACAATTGATGGGGTGCTAGGCAGCGACTTTCTGGTAAAATATAAATGTGTGATAGATTTTGAAAAAGTAGTATTGAAACTTAAAAAGTAAGTTGCCAATTCTTAGCTTCTCATGTTGTCAAACTGCAGTGGTACTTCAAAATCATTTGTACGTAATTTCGCTATTGTTGCCTGCAATTCATCGATGCTTTTGCTGGTAACCCTTACCTGATCATCCATAATAGAAGCCTGCACCTTTAGTTTTTCATCTTTGATAAAAGATACAATTTTCTTGGCAGTCTCTTTATCCAAACCTTCTTTAATGGGCAATACTTTGTAAACGATTTTTCCGCTTGGTTCGGTTTCTTTCGACAAATCGAGCATGCGTACATCAAGCCCTTGCTTGCTGA
The DNA here is from genome assembly GCA_044337585.1 of Bacteroidia bacterium. Lineage (GTDB taxonomy): Bacteria > Bacteroidota > Bacteroidia > UKL13-3 > UKL13-3 > CAYSBE01. The sequence goes on along the minus strand of JBIINH010000157.1, from coordinate 1,874 downwards.
ATTTAGACAATACAATATCAGTCATGCTCTCGATTGCCATGTCCTGTTTAGCCTCAAGTCTGATGGTTTTGGCTTTTTTATCCAATTCAATACTGCATTCTTCATCCTTCAGGTCATACCGTGTAATCAATTCCTTTTTTGCGGTATTTACAGCATTGTCAATCTTTTGTAAATCAATTTTGTTAACTACATCAAAACTGGCCATATCATTTAATTTTAAGATTTCATTAAGACTACAAATAACTAACTTTGAATCAATAAAAAATAATACCAAATTTCATGAATCGAATTAAAGGCATATTATTCATCACAATTATTTCCATCGCATTCATTAGTTGTGAGAAAGAAACCGATGAAAGAAAAACCGGAAATATCAACACCAACCCCGATACCAATTTTGTTGGAATGTATTTTGCCAAACAAGGTACATTAAGGTTAGCTTTTAATCATACGTTTGGTTCGTCACCATTACAATTGGCGCCTCTTACATTCGTTACTGCCAAAATGGATACAGTAGCCATTACAGATTTAAAATACTACATATCTCATGTAAAACTTATCCGGGAGGATAATTCGATTCTCAATCTTCAGAACAACAACTTACTGGATTTTATCACCAATAAAACAGAAATCAATTTGGAAGTTCCGGCCGGAAAATACAAAGCGGTAAGTTTTTATTTAGGAGTAGATAGCGTAAATAACAGCTCAGGACTACAACAAGGCGATTTGGATCCGGCAAATGGAATGTTTTGGACATGGAGCACAGGATATATTTATTATAGGCTTAAAGCCCGACATGGTTTTGATAACAAAGGCATTGTGTATGACATTGGAGGTGCTCAACATTTGCTTTCATTTACGTTTGACTTGTCTACTTATAAAGTGAGCAAGGACATTATTACTGTTGTTATCAATAACAACGTTGCTGCTGTTTTTAACTCACCCAATCAATTGGTTTTAGATTCTGTAGAGAACCAAGTTCACAGTGTTACCAATCCGATTATACCTGTTTTAAAACAAAATATTTCGTCATCAATTACGCTTAAAGAAGTTTTTTAATATTGTTTGTATGAAGAAATCCCATCATATATTTTTAATCTTTTTTTTGCTTTTGCTAACAATAGTAGCTTGTACAAGAGAAGAAGAAATAGTTGATACCATTCCACCGAATGGTGACAACGCGTACAAACCCACACCCTATATTCTGCCAAGGCCTGTAGGTTGGAGCAACATGAAAATACCGGCTGATAATCCGTTAACAGTAGAAGGTGTTCAGCTTGGGCGGAAATTATTCTATGACCCCATTTTATCACTCGATAATACAGTAAGTTGTGCCAGTTGCCACAAGCAGGAGTTTGCTTTTAATGATAATAAAAAATTCAGCAATGGGGTAGGTACGGGCATTACCACAAGAAATTCAATGCCACTTTTTAACATTGGTTGGGTTGAAAATTTTGCACCTGTAATCAACGGTCGCCCTTATTTCTTTTTCTGGGATGGCGGTGCAACTTCGCTGGAAGCGCAAGTGCTTGGCCCTATTACCAACCCTGTGGAAATGAATGAAACCCTCCCCAACGTACTTGCTAAACTAAATGCACACCCTGAATATCCTTCACTTTTCAAAAAAGCATTTGGGTCTGATAGCATCACCACTAAAATGTTGGCACAAGCCATCGCACAATTTGAACGCACCCTAATTTCCAGCAGTGCCAAAATTGACAGATATCTATATAATCCTTTAACACAAACATCAAGAGACGTTAGTGTTTTCACGCCACAAGAAAAAAGAGGGTTTGATATTTTTAATTCAGAAGAAAAAGGAGACTGTTTTCATTGCCACAATGTGAGCTCTCCATTTAGTTCCGATTTTCAGT
>JBIINH010000156.1:0-5577 GCA_044337585.1 Bacteroidia bacterium | reverse complement strand
AACACTTCTATCCATAGAAGCAATGGATAAAATTGATACTGAAAAACGAGTTACGCCTCCCAATAGAGAACTTATAGCTCAGGGAATTGGAAATACATTATGTGGTTTAATTGGCGGAATACCAATAACAGCCGTGGTGGTAAGAGGCTCTGTAAATATTGCTGCAGGGGCAAAGTCTCAATATTCAGCTATATTACACGGCATTCTTATTCTAATTTCAGTAGCTTTTTTATCAGAAATTTTGAATATAATTCCCCTTTCCAGTTTAGCAGCTATACTGGTTTATACTGGGTATAAATTGATAAACCTCAACTTAATTATTGATCTGTATAAAGAAAGTAAGCACCAATTTTTGATTATGATGACGACACTTATTAGTGTTGTGTTGACTGATTTACTTGTCGGGATAATTATTGGTTTATTTGCGTCATACATTATTCTTGCTGTATTCAAATTCAAGAGCAAGTCATTATAATTTATAGTCACAAACACAGAATAAGTTTTTATCAGAAAAATATTCAAACTAAATCAACTAAAAAGTAACGGAAACTCTCGATGTACCTATCAACTCATCGTAGTTGTATTGGATGTTTCGGTGGTATATGAGTATCAAGTAGTCGTTAGTTGCACCACTAAAGCTACCTTCAAAATAGGTTTCGTCAGGTTTTTGCGTAGCTTGGTCCTTAATGGCAAACATATACTCATATCTTCCTTGTTTTAGTTTAGTTGTAAGCTCATAACGGCTTCTGCGACTGTTGTATGACATTTTGTATTCAGGTAGCATTTTCCAATCAGTAAATTCCCCTAAAACATATACATCATTATCTTGTACCGGATTCATAGTAAGTAAATAAAAGTTTACTTCAGCGTAGTCACCATCAAATCTTACGTCAACCCCGTCTCTGTTTTCTATTACCCGCCTTCCGTTATTATCTAAATAATAGAAATATTGGTTACTTCCCCTAGATTCTTCATAGTTTAGGTAGAGATGATAAATACTGTCAAATGTTTTGCTTCTAACATTTGGACTAACTTGGCGTAGACTTCTGAAATCAAACCACCTAAATTCATTACCTCCGGGAAACAAACATTTCTCAAAATCATTGTATTCGATTGTTTGGTCACGTACAAATTGAGGTTTGATATCTGTTATTGCATTGTCCCATCTGTTATTTTGCAGAATCACAGCCTTCACATCATTGTATGGGTCAACAATCGTGAAACCTTTGTGATTTACTATAAACGATATTTCCTGTTTGGTATATCTGTATTTTGCCAAGGTTGAAGGTGCTACTTTTGCTGAAATACTAACCATAGATTTTAATACAAGTACCCTTCTTGTTAGTACCAAATCAGTTTCGTCAAAATTTCTATACACCTTCAATAAATAATTTCCTGAAATTAGAGGTGTCATATTTTCTCTTGGAAGAACTAAAGAATAATGTACATACCTATGAAATGTGTTGTTGGAAAACTTCCAATCGTTGATATTATCAAATGTTACACCTATAATGTATTCGCTTTGTTGCATTGGTGTAGGTTTCCAATTGGCATCGCAATGGATAAGGGTGTATTGAAAAAACTCATTTTCACTTCCCATGACATCAAAACCCAATTCTAGTTTTTCGTTACTCCCTAATGTTATAATTGGGTATCTATCATCAACACTTGCTTTGGTGAAAACCACACTTTGTACACGCTGGTCGTATATCATATTATCATACACAATATCTTGAGAAAGCAAGTTTTGTGAGATAATTGAAAGAATAAATATTAAATATATTTTCAATTTTTGTTTAAAAAATTTGGGTTTAAACTATTGTGTTTTGATAGCTACACAACGATTTTTATAAATTGATTTTGTGAGCGCTAGCTTAACGGCATCAATACGTGAAGATGGACGCCCAAGGAGTTCTTGTTTGCCATTTGAATCAACACCTGTCATTAATTTATTGTCCTGTAATATAAACGGCTTATCATTTATAAAGAAACCAAATCCATTGCCGGATGGAATAAATTTCACATCAATAACATCTTCTTGTATTATGGTACCTGAAGGTATATTTATATTTACTTTAAATATTGAATTATCGTTCGGAGGCATTTGAGTGACTTTACACTGGCAAATTCCAATTTTTTGAAGTTCTACAGTGCGGGTAGCGGTTATGGCATGTATGCTCCATTTGTTTTCAATCTTTTCTAATATAGTGTAAATGTTTGCTGTGTAAAGAGCAACAGTATCCCCATCCTTATTGGTTACTTTTGTGTGAAAAGTAGCAGATAATGTTCCCATATTACCTTCTACAAAGCTGTACTGAAACTGTAGTTTACTATGTTCAAATATAAGTCCAATATCAGATTTGATGCGATAAATTTCATTAAGGTAACTTTCCTTATTGTGAACCATAGTAACAACTTCGCCCTTTAAATTTTCTGTATACCGTGTCATCAAAAAATCATTACTCAAATAAATATTAATTACGTCATTCTTATTACTTTCTCCTTTATAGTATTCATTCATTGAAGTATAAAAATTTTCAACTACAATTTTTATTTCTGCTTCATTGGCATTTTTGTTTTGTCCAAATGTTTGTGTGAAAATGAAAAGAGAAAGGAAGATTAATTTTACTGTTTTCATATTTTATATATATTTATTTATCTTTTGCAAGATACACATATGAACAAGAATGTAAAACCCAAAATTACTCATAGCCTGCTTGTTTGATGATTTGCTCAATTTGCCAATCTTCCACTGGGTTATATTCAGATTTTAAATCGGCTGTAAATACTTTGGCTAAACCCTGCCAATACCATGCGGTAATATTGCCGCGGTAGTTTTTGAGTAATGAATACGTGTCTTTGCCTGTCTCTCTATGAATGAGTTTGATGAGTACTTTGCCTTGAGATGTAGTTAAGTTTATTAGGTCATCCATAAACTGATCTTTTATGGCTTCTTCTGTTCGTTTTAAATAAGCCTCTCTAGCCTTTTCTGTTGGAAGCATTTGTAGGTTTTGCTCCATCATTTGAAAACGAAATGCAGCCATTTTTGCATATGGCATTACTTTTAAAACGTCTCTTTTAAGTTTGTTGTATTTTTTTTGGTATTCAGGATCTCTTTTTGCTTCGGTGATAAATGATGGAATATTATATTCTAATGTATCTTTAAGTTGATATGGCTCCTGTTGTGCAAATGTTGCAGAAGTTATGATAAGTAAAATAAGTAAAATATATATTCTCATTAAAAATGAAGTTCGAAAGTTATGCCACAGTTTTTTTTCTAGATAAATAAATAATTCCTACAAATCCAATAAGTATCATGCAAGAAGAGATTATCTCTGCTTGGGTAATGGCAAGTTGTCCAATTTTGTAAGTACTGTTAACCCTAATTTTTTCTATCAAGAACCTTTCGGTGCCATTAAAAATTAAGTATATACAAAATAATACTCCAGCAGTTGTAATTTTTTTTCTGATACCCCATAATAAAAAGAAAATGCCTATTGCCATTATTACTTCATAAAAAGGAGTGGGAAACACACCTTGAGGAAGTTCGTTACAAAAACGGCCGTCACATCCGGGTATAGGTATGCCTTCGTTTAATACATTATGAGGATATTTAAAACTCCACACCCAATCGGGTAAAAATTCTAACCAGTTGGGTTTGGTATTTGTACTTACAATTCCCCAATCACCATCTCCGCTTAAATGGCATCCGATGCGACCAATACCATACGATAACATTAATCCGGGAGCTGCTGCGTCTATCATGTGAATAGATGGAATTTTTTGCTTATGGGTGTAAAACAAAACAGCTACTGCAGCAACGATTAAACCTCCATAAAACGTAAGCCCACTAAATGACAATAAGGCATCAATAGGGTTTTGAATAAAGTCATCAATATACTCTAGGTTATGAAAAATTTTTGCTCCTAATAATCCTGCTATACCTGCTATAAACACAATATTGGTCATGTGTTCATAAGGATGAACCGTAACGGTAGATTGTTGCATTTTGTGCTTAGCGGCTTCTTTGTCTTCTTTCCATTTCAAATAATATGCCCAAGCACCACCAATGATTGCGCCCAATGCACTACCTCTTCCAGATAGAATAAAACCTTGTGTATCCTGAACAAATTCATTATAATTAAGAAGTGCATCGATAATCTTATATCCAATAAATGCACCTATGATTACATTCCATATGTATTCGCTAAATGTTACTCGTTTGTGTAGTGTAATTGTTTTTAATTGGGTCGATATTAAACCCATTGCTTCTTTTCTTTTGAGCTCAGCTGTGGTAGTCATATAGGCTGCTGCAAATGCAATGGCCATGAAGAATCCAAACGTCTGTATGGGAAGTGGAATATTAATGCCCAATAGGTCATTTATTAAATGCGAAATAGTTGGATACATATTTATTTAGTCATTTAGTCCAAATTGATCTTTGAATTTTTTGGCACAATTTAGTATATGTGCATACAAATCATAGTCGTTTGAGGTAAGTAAAAAGTTTCTATCTGGTCTGCAAAATATGATAAAATCGTCAAGGTAATAACTTTCTAGTCCTGAAATACGTTCAATCACCACCTTATTGTAGCGTTTGTCAATGATTTGTTGTTCTCTGTAATACTTTACAAACGCCTCAAATTTCACCATGTCCTGACCTGCCTTTGAAAATTCATAATACATTTCAGTTAATACTCCTGTTAATCCTCCACCTCTTGGTCGGTTCAATATGCGGTCATTATTGTTTAATAAAGGATCAGTTTTAAGTATTTCAGCTGCTAGTCTTGCTATAGAGTCTCGTCTTGCATTTGAGTAAACTACAGTTACGCTTTTCAATTCATATGATTTTGATGACATTAATATCAATGTCGTATCTGATTTTTTCCAAACGTCCGCTAATGGCATTATCAATATTTCGTATCCAACCGAGCTGATTTGAAGCGTATCAAATTGGTTAGCAGCAATACGCAAAAAACCGGCTCTGGTTGAAAGTGTTTTTTGTCCAGTGTTTAAATTAATAACACTAGCCAACGGAACGCCTTTTGCATTTTCATCACTGATCACAATACCCATAAACGGTTCGCGCTGAGCCATTACTAGTTGGGCATAAAGCAATACAACATTTACTAGCAAGAATCGAATATGTTTGAATCGGTTATCCAAAATGTACTGCAAGTATTTTTTTTCAGCTATAACGAAGGAAAAGGTTTTTTTATACTGCACGAAAGTACATTTTTGCAAGCATGCAACAACTTATCTTAAAATCAGGCCGTGACCGTTCCATATTACTTCGCCATCCTTGGATATTTTCAGGAGCGGTAAAAAACATGCCTAAGGCAGAAAATGGTGAAATTATTGAAGTATGTGATAATGACAATAAGTTGTTAGGTTATGGTTTTTTTTCAGACCAAAGTCAGATTACAGTTCGAATGTTTGAATTTACAAATCAGCCATTAATCATTACTTCGACATACTGGTCAAGGAAAATTAAATTAGCCTATGACTTAAGAAAAGAATTGCTTGATCAAAGCCACACAAATACATTTCGCTTAGTACATGCCGAAGGCGACTTTT
>JBIINH010000155.1:0-5589 GCA_044337585.1 Bacteroidia bacterium | reverse complement strand
TCAGCTCCTGTTGTTGTTTTTGTTTTGATTGAATCAAAATCAGATAAGTCTTTCATTGTAACACATTCAATTGGAATGGTGAGTACTTTATTGGCATATTCAGTTTGAATTTCTACCGATGCCGACATTCCTGGCCTAAATACCGCTTTGCGGGTTCCATAAGAGGCAAGCAAATCTTCATAAGAGCTTCTAAGAATTCGAATCTTCACCACAAAATTGGTTACCTGGTCGCTTGTACTTTGTGTGGTAGTGGTTGCAGAATTGGCGACTTCGGTAACCATGCCTTTAAAAATCCTATTATTGTAGGCGTCAACTTCAATGCTTACGCTATCGCCTAAAGATACCCGAATAACATCGTTCTCATTAACATCTACACTAACCTCCATATCATTTAGATTGGCAATGCGCATCATCTCTGTTCCTGTCATTTGCGAAGTTCCCACTACACGCTCGCCTTTTTCTACAGAAAGCTTAGATACAATTCCACTAACAGGCGCATAAATTTTGGTTCTTGATAAGTTTTTTGCGGCCTCTTTTACACCTGCCTCTTGGGTTTTCACGGTAAACTCGGCAGCAATAATATTTTGTTTGGTAGATTCATAATCGGCTTTTGCTGTTGCATAGGCTGTTTGCGCGGCTTCCATTTCGGAATCAGCAATCAGCTTTTGGTCGTACATTTTTTTGTTACGTGCATATTGCGATTCAGCTTCTTTCATTCTAACTTCAACTTGGTATAAGCGAGAACGACTATTGGCAAGATTGGCCTTGGCATTATTTAATGCTGCTTCGCTTCGCTCCATTAAAGATTGGTAAATCTCAGGATCAATGACAGCAAGCAACTGCCCCATTATTACAGAATCGCCTTCTTTTACATTTAATAAAATAATTTCACCAGACACATCAGAGCTGATTTTTACCTCAACCTCCGGTTGTACTTTTCCGTTTGCAGAAACTGTCTGAACAAGGTTTCGCAGTTGTGCTTTTTCAACAGTAACCTTGGTTAAATCATCGCCACCAATGGTTCCGGTCGCTTTACCAATTATCACAATTATAATAAGCAAGACAACAGAAATACCTAAGTAGAGTATTGTTTTATTTTTCTTCTTTTGAACCATGTTCTTAATGTGCTTTTATGATTTTGGATTTAAATGCCGGAATGCAAGGTATAAAATTAACGCCATCAACACGCAACCGCTTATATTAATTACATACGAGACGGGTGTGGCAAATGGCCCGTGGTGCATAAAGTAAAATTGTTCTGGAAACTTACCATATTCATATTGTTCGTATATGCCTGGTTGGTTAATGGTCAGATAAAAGTGTGATTGCATTAAGCACATGAGTATAAAAATAAGGATAAATTTTGGGTGCAGGCTTTTGCTATCTACGCTGTTTAAAAAGACAATAACAAGTATTGGCCACGCATTTATAAACTGCCTTGTTTCGGTACCTAATGCCAAAAGCAAATAGGTAAAAACAAAAAGTAAAAGATTGCTTAGCCTTGCCCAATCCCATTTCCAGACCAACATAAGTAATACCAACGGACCAAGATAGACACTGTGAAAAACAATAAATGCCAACGGATTTGAAACGGATTGCTGAAAAATATTCATTCCAAAAACAAACGTGGTGAAGTTGGTTTCTTGTGGCAAATATTGTTGGATAAAAAACTGTATTGAAAGAAAAGTAATGAATAAAATAATGGGAATCATAATAGGCGCACCATGGACCTTGGCCACAATAGTTTTTGGCGACAAAGGTTTGGTAATATGCCACAAGTAAGCCAACAAGGCAAATGAACTCAGTGGCAATAGTCCTTTATTTACTTGCATAATATAACGTGGATGCAAAACCAAGTCAGGGTATAAAATGTAAGCAGACATCAAAATACAGAATAAGGAAATAGCAGCTAAGCGAACAGAAAAAACAATTCTTTTTGAAACAAAAAGTTTTTGCGAAACTGGTAAATAAAGCAGAAGGGCTGTTGGTAAAAATAATGGATAAACAAATGCCCCCAAAATACAAATAATTGCTGCTGGGATATGCTTATTTGAGAGAAAAAAATAGGCAAGCCAAATACCAAATGTAAATGCCATGATATCGGTAAGTACCGGATAATACCACGCCTGTTTTAATATAGCAAAATTGAAAAATAACGCAGAGAAACCAATGAGCTCTGTATGAAAACTCCATGAAAGAAGTTTGCAAATTCGAAAAAACCCCCAAACCGACAGCGCTATGAGCACGGTGTTAAGCCAAAGAAAATACTGAACCACATTTTGGCGAGAGACTTCTTCCTTTTGAAGGACATTGTAGAATAGGAAATAACCAATGGCTGATGGAAGTATTCGTTGAAAAAGATATCCGTCTATTTCCTTGTTTTGCCATTGTTTGTCAAGAGAAATAACAATGTCGGCATATAGCTTGCCGTCCCAACCTGTTTGATTGTTTGAAGGGATGCGCTCATTAAAATGCCCGAATGTAATAAGGGCAGCAAGCACTAGTATTAATAAAACTCGTTGTGCAACCAATACATATTTGCTAATACACGAAAATAATCAGAATAAGTTTATTGACAATTATTTAGCAGCAGCATTGCCGGCAATATAACCAGTGCTCCAAGCGGATTGAAAGTTAAACCCCCCTGTTATGCCATCAATATCAAGCATCTCCCCAATAATGTATAAACCTTTCACTCGCTTGCTCTCCATGGTTTTAAAGTTAATGTCAGATAAAGAGACTCCGCCACAAGTGACAAATTCTTCTTTATACATGGTTTTACTTTTTACCTCGTAAGTATCATAAATCAAGTTTCCAATAAGTTTATTTACCTGGTCTTTTGATATTTCAGCCCAATTTCTACTTTCTTCAATACCGGCTTTATCAAACAAGTATTTCATCAAACGCTTAGGAAGTACATATGGAAACAGGTTGCCAATATGTTTGTTAGGATTTGCAGCCTTTAAGTTCATCAATTCTAGGCGGGCAACATCTTCTTTTTTCTCGTTTAGCCAATTTATTTGCACACTAAAATTATATTCTTTTTCTGCAAGGTATTTTGCAGCAAATGACGAAAGTTTAAGAATGGCAGGACCACTAAGCCCCCAATGGGTAATGAGAACAGGCCCATTAAACTCATAACGGCTATCAACTATTTTTACTTTTGCGGGATTCACTGCAATGCCCGATAAACTGTGCAAAACAGTATCTTCCACATTAAAAGTAAACAAAGAAGGCACAGGCTCTTCAATGCTATGTCCAAGGTCTTTCACCCACTCTAATCCTGAAGCCTTGGGGCTTCCGCCTGTTGCTAAAATTACCCTATTGGCATCCATCATGCCTATAGAGGTGGTAAGCTGAAACTCACCATTAAATTGTGGCCTTATATTCTGAACATCGCACTCTGTGATGATATCCACTTTGTATTTTTTGGCCTCTTTCATTAGGCAATCAATGATGGTTTGCGAATCGTCTGTTTTGGGAAACATACGCCCATCTTCTTCTGCTTTAAGTTTTACTCCCCGCGACTCAAACCAATTGATGGTATCGGTAGTCATGAAGCGATTAAACACGCTTTTCAGTTCTTTTTCACCACGGGGGTAGCTCGCAGATAAGGGTTTGATTTCGAAGCAGGCGTGCGTCACATTGCAGCGTCCTCCACCGGATATCCTTACCTTACTTAAAAGTTTTGAGGTTTTTTCAATTAAAACCACTTTGGCCTCTGGATTGGCCATTGCACAATGAATTGCTGCAAAGAATCCTGCAGCGCCTCCTCCTATTACAGCTACTTTCACGGAGTGCAAAGATACACAATTCTATCAATCATTCATCAGAAGCTTTACATAGAAAAGCGGATTTCTTAATTTGGCTCGCATATCTAAGTCTTCGAACATACAACTAATTGTCTCTCGTAGGGTGGTATTTTTGTGTGCTTTGTTTACTACAAAATTAAACAGCCAAGGATACTTACATAGTTTTTGCATTGTGTGGCTTAATTTAAGCTCATCCCACTGGCGATTATAGAAAGCGACTTCATATTGCTTTAAAAAAGCGTGGTCAAAACGGTTTGCTTTTAATGCTTCAACAATCATTTCGGCAGCCATCATCCCGCTGTACATGGCGTTTCCAATTCCTTCTCCCGTAAAGGGGTCAATAAGAGAGCCAGCATCACCTGTAAGCAAAAAACCGTCACCACAGAGTTGGCGTTTTTTAGAGCCCAGCGGCAGCCCCCAACCCTGTATTTTTCCAACTAATTTTGCATCAGCAAACCGGTGTTTAATATTAGGATTATTTGCAATGGCCCTCAGCATGTCTTCTTTCAGATTCACCTTCTTTTTACTTACGGTATCGCTAAGCATTCCTGCTCCTACATTTGCTTGTCCATTAGGTAATGGAAAAATCCAAAAATATCCCGGCAAAAGCTCTTCTAAGAAATGCAGTTCGATAAAATTTTGAGCATGCATGTCGGTTACACCATCATAGTAAGCACGTATGCCAGCACAATAATGTTTGTTTTCTTTGCGAAGCGTTGTGAGTTCTTTCGCTACAATTGATCTATCGCCCTCTGCTCCAACGATTAATCTTACACCTTCTATATTGAATATATCATTGTTGTTTTTACAAGTTAATGAAAACGAATCACCAGTTCGTTCTATATGAATCAACTCAGTGCCTTGCAACACCTTTGCGTAGTTTGTGTCAATTCGTTTGAATAGTTCATGATCAAACTGCATGCGCTTAGAGATAAACCCGGGAGGTAAGTCGTTCTTGCTTTTTTCTGATTTAAATGGAATGTCTATTGATTTGCCATTTGGCGCAACAAATTTTACCCCCCAACTTGGCAAAAAAGATTCCGGGAGAGTAGTAAAGTCGGAAATGATTTTGGGATCTAATTTGTTAAGCACATATACTGATTTTCCGCTCAGTGCATCTCCACATATTTTATCTCTTGGAAAAGATTGTTTTTCGATAATGGTATGAGCAATACCCGCATTTGCAAGAAAAAGAGATGTGGCCGTACCGGCAGGGCCAGCACCAATAATTATAATATCTGAATTTTTTTTCAAACGGTTTCTTTATTTAGCTGTAGCGTAATTACAATATGCAACAAAATTAGCAATGGCTTGTGCGCATTTTTCGGGCTCTTCAAGCATTCCCATATGTCCAGAGTTTTCTAAAATGGTAATCATACCATTGTGAAGCACCGAAGATTGGGAGAGTAAATCATTTAGAGGAATTATTGCATCTTCTTTTCCTGCAATATAACCAACAGGCAGATGTGTGGTGCGGATAAAATCAATAGAACCGTTTCTTTCTTTCATGGCTAAAAGTGCTTGTGTGAGCCCCTTTTTTGTGCAAGAAAGCCCTTGATTGATGGCTTCATCAATTATTTTTTCGCTATTGTTTTCTTGTGCAAACAGAGGCGGAATAAAATTTCTTACAAATGGCTCCACACCATGTTTATTTATAAAATCAACAGATTGCATTCGTTTAGCTTTTCGGTCTTCAGAGTCGGCTAGTGCTGTTGAGTGTAACAAGATTATGCCAGACATAGAAGCAACATACTTTTTTGCATAAGCCAATGCAACA
>JBIINH010000154.1:0-5613 GCA_044337585.1 Bacteroidia bacterium | reverse complement strand
TATTTTACTTTTTGTTGAAGATGTACCGATGGCTATTTCTATGATTACATATTATATCGAACGTGGAGATATAACCTGGCAAAGGGTTGAAGCTAGCGTGAAGAAAATACTTAAAGCAAAATATTGGTTGGGTTTGAATAATTATAAACCTGTAGCATTAGATAATTTAGTACCTGATTTAAATTGTTGCGAAGCCAATTACATGATTGAAAAAGTAGTGCGCGAAGGAATAGTGGTTGCAAGCAACAAGGATAAAATTGTTCCACTTCAAAATCCGCACTTGTATCGAATTGCTTCAGTTGCAGCAGGCTCGTCATCGCCAACCATTTTTCAGGAGCAACTGATGAAATACGTGAAGGCTGATTTCTTTTCCATTGATAAAGCAGAACGACAATCATTTTTTGATAGTTTGTATGAATACCTTAGTCCATATAACCTCATTATTTTATCACTTCACAACACAAGCAGGTTTGTGAGTAAAAACTTTGGTATCACGCCTATTCAAATCTTGTTTATTAATAAACTATTGGCTTCAGATAAAAAGGTAATTCTGGTCAATCATGGCAATGCATATATCCTCGATAAATTTAGCAATCTGCGTAACACAATTGTTGCTTATGAAGATTTGGATATTTACAATAAGTACAGTGTGCAAGTATTATTTGGGGGCATATCTGCACATGCTACGTTGCCCGTTACCGTAAATACCGATTTTGTTCTTGGGCAAGGAGAAATAACCAAGTCCATCAAACGATTAAGCTATGTTATGCCTAAAGAGCTTAATTATGATGAGCATGCATTGAATTATATTGACACGATTGTAAACGAAGCCATTCGCAATATGGCAATGCCTGGTTGTCAGGTTTTGGTAGCGCAACATGGCAAGGTGTTTTACCAAAAATCATTTGGTACCCATACTTACACACAAAATATTCCCGTACTAAATCACCATGTTTATGATTTGGCCTCATTAACCAAAATGCTTTCAACTACACTGGCAGTAATGACACTTTTTGATGATGGGAAAATTAAATTAACAGATCTGGTTTCGAAATACCTTCCCGAACTGGAAGAAACAAACAAATCAAATATTACAATTGAGAAACTGCTTTTGCACGAAGCAGGGTTGGTGCCTTTTATTCCTTTCTACAAATCTACGTTGGTTAATGGCAAACCAAATCCACTCATTTACAGTTCGAATAAAGATAGCGTTTTTGATATTGAAGTAGCCCGTAATTTGTATATGCATCATGATATGGAAGCATTGGTATGGCAGCAAATTATTGATAGTGAATTGAAGAAACAAGGTGAATACGTCTACTCTGATTTGGGCTTTATTATCTTGGGAAAGATGGTAGAGAAAGTTAGTGGTAAGCCGTTAGATAAGTATGTAAATGAAAAAATATACCGGCCGTTAAGTTTGAATAGTCTTGGATACAATCCGCTGACTCGAGTACCTGAAGATTGGATTACGCCTACAGAATATGATACCACCTTTAGGCAGCAAATGATAAAAGGAACCGCACATGACCAAACAGCTGCTTTGCTTGGAGGAGTAGCAGGTCATGCTGGTTTATTTGCGCATTCAAATGATGTGGCCATCATCATGCAAATGCTTTTAAACGGAGGTACGTACGGTGGTCAAAGAATATTGTATGAGTCAACAGTAAAGGAATTTACAAGAAAACACAATAAATATAGCAGAAGAGGATATGGATTTGACAAACCCGAAACTGATCCCAAAAAAGCCTCTCCCGTACCTGAGCAAATGTCGCCACTTACATTTGGACACACCGGTTTCACCGGAACAGCAGCTTGGTGCGACCCCAAACAGGATTTGGTCATTGTGTTTTTGAGCAACAGAATACACCCGAGTGCAGAGAATAAAAAACTTACTGAGTTGAATATTCGTTCGAGGATTATCGAACATATTTATGAAGTAATTGGCGCAAATAAATAATAGCTTTGCTATACCTTTGAAAACCCTATCACGCTTCTGGGTGTTAAACATTAGTGAAAATGAAAATCGGAATTGTTTGTTATCCTACCTATGGAGGTAGCGGAGTTCTAGCTACAGAGCTTGGCAAGTCGCTGGCACAGCGAGGCCATCAGGTTCATTTCATATCGTATAAGCAACCTGCACGACTCGATTTTTTTGCAGAAAATATTTTCTTCCATGAAGTGTATGTAAGTCACTATCCCTTGTTCGAATTTCCTCCTTACGAAACAACACTCATCGGGCGATTGGTTGATGTGGTAAAGTTTGAAAAATTGGATTTGCTCCATGTGCATTATGCCATTCCCCATGCTTCAGCTGCTGTTATGGCAAAACATATACTTAGAAAAGAAGGGATTGAAATTCCAATCATCACTACATTGCACGGTACTGATATTACCTTAGTGGGCAAAGACAAATCTTTTGAACCTGTTGTAAGCTATGCCATTAATATGTCTGATGCGGTTACGGCTGTTTCGAAATCTCTAAAGGCTGATACGTTGAGCAACTTTCATATTGAGAATGATATTCAAGTGATTCCAAATTTTATTGATATAAGCAGATTTAATAAACAAACCAAAGATCATTTTCGCAAAGCCATTACACCACAGGATGAAAAACTATTAATCCATATTTCAAATTTTCGAAAAGTAAAAAGGGTAGAAGATGTGGTAAAGATATTTGCAAAAGTAAGAGAAAAAATTCCTGCGAAAATGCTGTTGGTTGGAGATGGACCGGAGCGACAAAATATTGAAATGCTTTGCAGGGAATTAGGCATTTGTGATGGATTAAATTTTTTAGGCAAACAAGAGTCGGTAGAAGAAATATTATCTGTCTGTGATTTGTTTTTATTGCCATCCGAAACAGAAAGTTTTGGTCTTGCCGCATTGGAGGCAATGGCTTGCGAAGTACCTGTGGTATCAAGTAATGCGGGTGGTATCCCTGAAGTTAATATTGATGGTGTTACCGGTTTCTTGTGCAATGTGGGAGATATAGACGCGATGGCAAAACGATCCATCGAATTATTAAGTAATGCAGATATGCTCAAACAATTTAAGCACCAAGCAAAACAACAAGCACTTACTTTTGATATAGATCGTATTGTGCCAATGTATGAAAGTCTGTATAACAAAGTTATTGCACAAAAAGCAGCGATGTAGTTTTATTATCTCATCACGAGTATATTCGTACTTATGATGATGCGCTATTTGCCTTATTTTTTTGCAGCATTTTTTCAAGGAATACTGTTGTATGAATTTTCGTCTGATCCATTTTTTGGCGATGCCATTTCCTCTACTTTTCAAGCAGCAAACAATATATATGAGGCGAATCTTACAACGCTATTTTACCCCTTGGATAAAGATCCCGGGCATCCTACATTATATGCTTGGCTGCTGGCATTTACTTGGAAATATTTTGGGCAAACACTTTTTGTTTCGCATGCTTTTGCTGCCACATGGATGCTATGCTTGTCTTGTTTGGTTATAAAAATTTGTCAAAAAATACTACCGGCACCTCAAACCGTATTTGCTTTAATCCTACTTTTTTCATTCTCTACGTTTCTTTCCTTATCGGCTTTAATGCTTAACACAACAGCATTAATGTTTTTTGCATTATTGGTTGTGTATGGATTTGTTTCTGAACGCAAGGTGCTTACTGCCATTGGCATGGTATTAATGGTGTCGGTTCATTTACAAGGTACTTTTTTTGTAGCAGCATTCTTCTTTGCACAGCTTTTTATGAGCTGGAAAAAGCATCAATTGGTTTATTTTCTTAGAAATGAAATTTGGCTCTATTTTTTGCCTTTTACTGTGTTTTGCCTGTGGCTTTATTTGCACCTTAACCACACCGGTTGGGCCATTCAATCACCTCACTATGAAGACACACATACACAAAAGACCATCTTCACATTTTTAAAATCACAATTACTGATTGTGTGGAGGGTGATAGATTATGGAATGTTGCCCATACACGTATTAGCAATTTTGGCCATTGTAAAAAGAAAAGCCCATCCTCTATTGTCCGTTCTCTATATCAGCTTGTATGTGGTGAATGCTTTGCTGATGGGAATTTTTTTGCAACACACTATTGGCCACAGGTATTTCTTTTTGCAGCATATTTTGGGAATCATGTTGTGTGTGCAGTTTGTTTTTGGCATTTCATCTCCCCGAAAGTATTTTATTGCTACAATGATATTGCTGATGACAGTGGCCGGAAATTGGCTTTACTATCCCGGAAAAACCATAGGCGATGCAACATTGGCCTACAGAAATTATTTTGATATTGAAAAACAAATTAGAAACGAGTTTGGCGATACAATCGTATTCTACAGTTATGCACCCATAGGAAACTCATCCCAATCCAAATACCTAGTTGCTCCTCCAGTGCTAAACGTACAACGGATTCCTGAAGAAAATTTGGATAACCTGCAAGCAATTTTGGTGTCAAACCTCAATGCAGAATTCAGAGAAAAAGATATCCGATTTTTAGAGCAAAATTGGTATGGGCATACATTTGAAAAAGGACCCGTTTTTGCTACCGTTTTTCTAAATCCCAAATACAGCAGCAAAACAGTATCAAGCAGTAAACTGCGGCAACCGGCCGAGTTGGAGAAATGGGTAATAAAATTGAAATCAATCATTAAATAAGTAAAATACACCTATAACTTAATGATTTCTAAAAGAATGTATTTTATGAATACATTAAGAGCAAGTAATTGGCTTCATCCTTATTTTCGTGAATTGAATTTCAAAATATAATACGATCAAAATGAAAAAATATATCCTCATCCTGATTGCCTTCTTCGCATTGATGTATGATGCAAACGCAACCCACGTAGTTGGAAGTGATTGGCAATACACCTGTATCCCGGGTTCTAATGGTAGGTTTGCAGTAAAGCTCACCCTATACCGCGATTGCCAAGGTGTCACCTTATGTCCTAACAATTGTGGCGCAGCTTGTCCTTACACGGTTCAGTTAAGTGGCGCAGATCCTGCATGTAATAATACCAATTTTGGTTCTCGCTCATTGACATTGGTTGCCGTAAGGGATGTGAATCCTAACCCACGCTGTCCATCATCTAAATCCATATGTAATAATATGACATGTGTTACCCCTGGCTCTTTCACTCCGGGTATTGAACGTTATGATTTTGAAGGCGAAATTGACCTAGGTCCAGGCTCGGGTATACCATCCAGTTGCTGCAATATCAGAATTTCATATTCGTTATGTTGCCGTAATGGAGCAATTTCAACCGGCTCAGCAAATGCAAACTTTTATACCGATATGGTTATAAACCGTTGCCTTTCCTCCAATCCATGCAACAGTTCACCAAATTTAACCAACGATCCCTTTGCCGTTATTTGTTCAGGCCAACCTTTTTATTTTAATAATGGTGCGGTAGATCCTGATTTGGATTCACTATCTTATTCATTTGTTCCATCTTTGGCAAGTCAAGGGGCATCTGTTACTTACACACCACCATTTGCGTTTGATCGCCCAATGCCTTGGTCAGGTCCTGCTGGCGGCACTTTCCCTGCTGGTATTTCATGTAATCCAGTTACTGGAGATATTGGTTTTACGCCAAGTGCCGGAGGAAACTTTGTAGGTGTAATGGC
>JBIINH010000153.1:0-5640 GCA_044337585.1 Bacteroidia bacterium | reverse complement strand
ACTAAAGCATTGCTACCAGAGATGCATGACACCATGATTATGGGATATACTGCTGAACAATTGGCATGGTGTAGAAACAATGAGCCTGAGATATGGAAACATTTCATTGAAAAGGAGTGGATTTACAAAAATGAACCATCACAATTTATTCGCTATTTTACTGACGGTCCGTTTACTTCTGCAGATGGCGTACCAGCTGAATCTTCGCCAATGGTTGGCACCTATATTGGTTGGCAAATCCTAAAACATTATATCAAAAATAATCCCAATGTGTCTCTTCAGGATTTAATGAATGAAACAGATTTTGATAAAATTTTGAAGTTGAGTAAATACCGTCCTCAGTAAATTTATTGATTAAAATTCCATATTCATCCCGTCAAAGGTGCCTGAACTCATCAGCAGCAAATTATTATGTGATGTATAATGTTTCTCTAAAAATTTCTTTAGCTCATTTTTATCTGTAAACACCTCCACATTTCCACCAAACCCTGACTTTACTTCAGCTTCATCCAACATTGGCATTTTTTTCATTTCCAATGCATGTTTGCTATAAAGCACCGCTTTGATATCTGCTGCATCCATTGTTTGAGCATAGTGTGACAAAAACCCTTTGTTCAAACTGCTATATGTATGGAGCTCGTATGCAGCTACAAGCTTCCTTTCAGGAAATAGGGATCTCACTGCTTCTATAGTTGCTTTTAGTTTCGAGGGGGCATGAGCAAAATCTCTATAAATAACTGATGTTGGTGTTTCTTTTAATAACTCCAATCTTTTTGCGGTGCCTTTAAATGTAGCTATTGCTTCAGCAAATTGTTGTTCAGTTATGCCGACTTCTGCACAGGCATATTTTGCTGCCATCATGTTTTGTAAATTGTGCTTCCCAAAAATTTGCAGTTTGATACGCAATTCTTCGTTCACTTGCCAGAAAGTTTCTCCATTAATAACCTCAAATTGTGGTGCATCATAACCAATCACTTTTGATTGAAGAGTTGTTTGGGCTACAAGTTCTTCTAAATCCTTATCTGCTTTGCAGTATATCAAAGTTCCATCGGGTGAAAGCTGTTTCATAAAAATAGAAAACTGCTCTTTGTAATTTTCATAAGTAGGAAACACGTTGATATGATCCCAGGCAATACCTGTAATGATGCCCACGTGTGGATGATAAAGATGAAATTTAGGACGCAAATCCAATGCTGAGCTTAGGTATTCATCACCTTCAAACACTGCAATTGTACTGCTTTCATTTAATCCTACCATGGTATCAAACCCTTCGATGATTGAACCTACTAGGTAATCAAATTGCAGCTGGTGGTATTTCAATACATGCATAATCATGGCGGTGGTTGTGGTTTTGCCATGACTTCCTCCTACTACAATGCGTTTTTTATTTTTAGTTTGTTCGTATATGTACTCAGGGAAAGAATAGATGCGTAGACCTAATTGCTGTGCACGTAAAAGTTCCGGATTATCTTTGCGCGCATGCATTCCCAGTATAATTGCATCAATGCCCGTGTGAACATTTTCTGTAAACCAACCATTTTGTAATGGCAGTATTCCTTTGGCAGCCAAGCGGGATTTAGCCGGTTCATAAATTTCATCATCACTTCCGGTAATGCGGTGACCTTTGTTGTGCAAAGCCAAAGCAAGATTGTGCATGACCGCACCTCCTATGGATATAAAGTGTATGTGCATGATGCGAAGTAAAGGAATCACTCCGCATCTGTTTGACATAAATTATGAACAGCTTACAAAAGCTGTCTAGTTCTTTTACTGCTGTACTACAAAACGCCTGATGGCTTGGTTACCCAAATCATCTGTTAACAGAAGCATATACATGCCTTTTTGTAGATTGCTTACATCAATGACAGATGAATTTTCATTAATAGATTCAGCATGGGTTATCATTCTACCTTGCAAATCAATCAATGAATAATGGGAAATGGTTTTGTCTGACTCAATGTGCAATAGGTTTGTTGCTGGATTTGGAAAAATTCTGACAGAAATATTATGCTGAACTTGATTCAAACCGTTTATCCCAACAGTAATATAATCTGTGTAGGTTGTATCATCAAAGCCTCCTCGATATCCTGCTCTTAATGATATGGAATATGAACCTGCTTCATCAAACAATATTTCAGGTCGTTGTGTGGTATTATCTGTACCATTAACAAACCGAAAGGTATTTGGGGTAATGGTCCATAACCAAGATTGGGGATTATTTGTGCTGATATCATTTAATATGCAAGTGTCAATATTATTGGCAATAAAATTTCGCTTGTTAGCCATAAAACGTGCCTTATTATTGAACGCTTGTGCGCGATAAATATCTCGATACTTAATGGTTGTTTGTCCGCCCATGCCTGTTTGAACTATAATTTCAAACACTGGAATCTTTTCATTATTTGTTATCCATTTATATTCAGTAATATTTTGTGTTAATGGGAATGCTATTGGGATAAAACTTGTTCGAATGGTATCCGTTATGCGAAGTATGGACTTCACACGTATACAGTCAAAAGTACCATATGGTGTGGTTATAGTTCCCCAAGCATCCACTTCGTTTACCCTTTTTCCGGTACTCTTGATGGTTGCAATTAAAGCGTTTACTTCAGATGTTATCCATACGCAACTGTCTTTGGTATTGTATGCCAATGGAAAACGATAAACGGTATCTCGCCATGTTTGCGTTAGCGGAATTCCTTGAACAGAAAATGCACGTCCGGTATTTACATAAACACTTTGTGCATTACGGAAAAAGCTGTAGGCATCAGTAGCTTGTATTAGAGCACCTAAATTAAAATTCTGCAAATCGGTACCATAAGTTGAACCAGCAAATGAAAGATTGTATAATAAACTAATTGAACCTGGAGACCTGAAAGAAGGCACATCTTGAAAGGTAGGTAACAAATTTGATGCATCCCAAGTTTGATTGGCTCCTTTTTTGTTAATCAAT
This sequence comes from Bacteroidia bacterium, assembly GCA_044337585.1. Lineage (GTDB taxonomy): Bacteria > Bacteroidota > Bacteroidia > UKL13-3 > UKL13-3 > CAYSBE01. The sequence continues at coordinate 2,687 of JBIINH010000153.1, read as the reverse complement.
GATGTAGTGTTTGTTGATGCAGTGCTGTATCTAACAGTATCACCTACGGATGGCATGTCTGTATTTCCGGTATTGATTTGTGATTGGGCATAGAATGCAAAGCAAATGTTTAATGAAAGTAATAATTTTTTCATAATACGAAGATGATTTATTTATATTGAAAATAATGGCCTTATGAATTAATAATTCTTTAATTAGCTAATTAAATGCGATAGGTTTGCAATTTTATAATCAGCTATGGAAAATCTTGGGTCATCAAAAGTGGCAACTTCGGGCACCGCCACACATGTCATTCTCGCAGCTTTGGCTGCCAATACTCCATTTATAGAATCTTCAAAAACGACACAAGCAGAAGGTGATACATTTAATTGATTTGCAGTATGAATAAAAATTGCCGGATGTGGCTTTCCGTAGTTTTCAAACTGGGCTGAATGAAGAATTTGAAAATATTTTCTGATGGCTAATTTATCTACAACTGCATCAATCAATATCATAGGAGAAGACGAAGCCAATGCCATTTTCTTTCCTTTGCCATCTAAAAAACTTAACAACTCATATACTCCAGGCATAGCAACGGCTTGCGATTGGATACATGAAACCATTTCTACAAGTATGTCAAATTCCGTTTGTTGTAAATCCGCATTGGGCCATGGTTGATAATGATACCAATATGCCACTACTTCACTCAGCCTAAAACCCATCACTTTTCTTAGCATTTCATCTGTTAGTGAAATGCCTACTTGACCAAAAACTTTTTTCTCTACGAGTTTCCAAATTGGTTCAGAATCTACCAGCAAACCATCCATATCAAATATGAATATATCGTTTGTTGACAAAATATGTTCGAAATCAGATTGTATCATCATTCCAAATTTCCCAACTTTTTTGAGCTTGTAAATGCAGCATTTCTAAGCCATTTTTTACAGTTGCGCCTTTCTCTTTGCTTTGCTGAATGAAAAGGGTCTCTTTGGGTAAATAAATCAAATCATAGGCAATGTGTAAATCTGTCATAAATTCATAAGGAATTTGTGGCACTTTATGCGAAGCGGGATGCATGCCAACTGGTGTGCAATTGATAATGAGTTGGTGTGAGCGTATAACTGCTTTATCTATGTCTTCATAATGAAGTGCATCGGGCTGATTTCTGCTTACACACACATACGAAATACCTAGTTGTTTCAACACAAACTGAACAGCCAATGAGGCTCCACCGGTTCCTAAAACCAATGCTTGCTGATGCCAGGGTTGCAATAGTGGCAATAATGATTGCCTAAAGCCATAGACATCAGTATTGAAGCCTTTAAGTAAAGGTTGTTCATCTGCTAATACAATCTTTACACAATTTACTGCGCCTATTTCTTTGGCCTCATCAGAAAGCGCTGTCAAATAATCTAGAATATGTAGTTTATGTGGGATGGTTACATTGATTCCGGAAAGATGTTCTCTTGTAATGAGATCATACAAACTTTCGAGATGCGAAATAGCATAGTTTTTATACGAATGACTTAATTCATTCATTGCAAAAAAACCTCCGAAATAGTTTACAGAAAACGTGTTAGCCAATGGGAATCCAATAAGTCCGTAATTTGCCATAGTTAATCCTTCACTCCGGTTTTTGGTAATATATTATTTCTACTCTCCTGTTAAGCGCTCGGCCTTTCGAGGTATTGTTTCCGGCCAAAGGTCGCTTATTTCCCATTCCTTTTGCAACTACTTTTGTATTTAGTTTTGCTTGTAATACTTGCGAAATACCATTGGCCCTGTTTAGTGATAAATTGTAATTATAATCTGCACTACCGACTGAATCGGTATGTCCGATAACAATAATGCTGTCAAACTTAAATTGAGAAAGGCTGTCAGCCATTCGAGCCAAACGAATTTTAACCGCTTCATCCAATATTGACTCATTGTTTTCAAAATTGAAATCATACCTGCGCTTTATAGGTTTCATTTTTACAGGCAAACTTCTAAATGAATGCATACGCAGCAAAATTCCCGAGTCATATTCGCAATCTGTAATATCGGTTATTATCATTTTCATTTTGTACACCACACCGGACTTCACTTTTCTTCCGGTTGTTATCACGCGGGTGTATCCATCCCATTCGGTTACTTGGCGTCCATTCATTCCGTATTGGGTATTATCAATATACCAATCCGAATTTACTTTTTGATTGATGCTGTTTACATTGATATATGTTTTATTTGGCAATACAGCTATGTTCTCAGGCTTATCTTTTGATGACTTTTCCCAAATGTAAAAGCCAAAAAGGTCATTAAACTCTTTCCCTACAAATTCCGGATATTCATCTGATCCGAATACAAAATCAAAGCAAATACTATCAAAATTTGGAACAAAATCAAACTCAATACTTATGCCATCACATAAATTACTATTTGCAATAAGATGCTCATCACTAAAAAAATAACCTCCTAAATTAGCTCCTGCATTGGGACGGCTATTGGGACCTACCATTTGCTCTGCAATACCGGTTGTAAGCAGCAACCCTTCTTTTATACCAAACACACCATTTGGTTCCATAAAAATTCCAACACCTGCGGTATCGCCTCTAAATTTTATATTGCTTACTTTACCTACACCTTTTCCTACAAAGTATTGTTTGATTATTTTGGCAACGCTTAGGGTATCGCTTAATGGTATAACTACAGATTGCGCATTAGACACA
>JBIINH010000027.1:0-18554 GCA_044337585.1 Bacteroidia bacterium | reverse complement strand
AATAGCAACCCGCATGGTGCAACCATCCACGTTTAGCTGCAACGAAAAAGGCAACAATACAGTTGTGCTTCGCATCACAGATGTGAATGGCAATATTGACTCGGCATTAGCAATCGTAATGGTAGTTGATACGATTAAGCCCAAAGCAATAGGTAAAGACATTACAGTATACTTAAATACAAACGGTACAAGTTTGATAACAGGAAATGACATTGACTCATTGTCTTCAGATCAATGTAGTGTAATTGCTTTAAGTGCAATACCAAACAGCTTCAATTGTAGCAATACTGGAAACAATCAAGTTATATTACGCATAGAAGATAACAGTGGAAATATTGCATTCGATACCATTAATGTAACTGTAGTTGACAGTATCAAACCGCTTCCAAATCCAAAAATTACTATTGCTTACCTTGATGCAACAGGTAATGTAATCATTAATGGGAATCAACTTGATAGTGCAAGTTCAGATAATTGTGGTATAGATACAGTGTTCGTCACACCAAATGCATTTAACTGTAGTGATACCGGATGGCAAAATGTTTCATTCATAGCGTTTGATACAAAAGGTAATTCAGCATCGCTACAAACATCTATTTACATTCAAGATACCATCCGTCCAAGAGTTATTTTAAAAGATATCAGTGTGCATCTGAATCCATTAGGAACAATTAGAATTGATGCGATACAGATTGATAGTGCCACTTCAGATAATTGCGGAATCGATACCCTTATACTTAGTCAATATGATTTTAATTGTAACAATGTAGGAGTAAATGCTGTGACATTAACAGCAATTGATTTCAGTGGAAATATCTCACAACAAATAGCAAGGGTTACAGTACGTGATTCGGTAAGCCCTATTGCGATTTCAAAAAATATCACTGTTTATTTAAATTCAACAGGAACAGCAACCATTAATGCAAATATGGTTGACAGTGCATCGTTTGATAATTGTGCAGTGGTTGCTAAAACACTTAGTAAATCAACATTTGACTGCAGTAATTTAGGCTCAAATACTATTACATTAACGGTGTTTGATACAGCCGGAAATTCATCACAAACGTTTGCAAATGTTTCAGTGATTGATACTTTAAAACCGAATATTATTTCAAAACGCATTTCAACAGCATATTTAGATGCAAATGGAACAATTGTATTAGCAGGTAATTTTGCAGATAGCAGCTCATCTGATAACTGCAGTATTGCAAATTTGACAATGCAACCCAATACATTTAATTGCGGACAATTAGGAATAAATAGGGTACTTGTAACCGCAATAGACCAAAGCGCTAATAGTATCAGTGATTCTGCTAGCATCATGATAATTGATACCATAAGACCAAAAATTATCTGTAATCCTACTATTGTACTTTATACAGATAAAGATTCATGTGGTAAATCGTTTGCTGTGTTACCACCAGTGCTTGGTTCAACAGACAACTGTGGCATTAGAATTACAAGTGATAAGCCTGCTACAGCATTATTCCCGTCAGGCACTACAACAATTATTTGGACTGCAACTGACTCCTCTGGAAATGCATCATCATGTAGCCAACAAATTACAGTAATTGATACAATCAGGCCATTAGTAATCACAAAAAATATTACTGCCTATTTAAACAGTTTTGGAAACGTGCTTATTACACCAAGTATGGTAGATAGTGCATCATCAGATAATTGTGGGATTGATACCATGTATATAAGTAAAGCAACATACAACTGCGCTGATACAGGTATGAGAACAGCAACCTTATTTGTAAAAGATATAAACGGAAATATAGCATCAGCACCATATAGTGTAATGATAAAAGATACTACTAGACCAGTATTGTTGCTTAGAAATGTGAATACATATTTAAATGCAGCAGGTACCGTTACCATTCCAACATCATTTGTTGATAATGGCACATTTGAACCATGTGGATTAAAATCATTCACCTTAAGTCAATCGACATTTACATGTGATGATGTGGGTGCAAATATCATTACTGTTACCGCAATTGATGCAAGTGGCAACATTGCAACAGACACAGTTAGGGTGAGCGTTTTCGATACCATTAAACCAAATGTGGTAACTAAAAATATTGAAGTGGTAATCACCTTACCAACAAATACAGCAAGTATTTTACCATCAGATGTTGATATGGGATCAACAGATGCATGCGGTATAGACAGTATGTGGGTCCTGCCAAAAGATTTTAACATTGCTAATTTAAGAACAAATATTGTGACCTTGTTTATAAGAGATAAGAATGGAAATATTTCATCAAAAACAGCAATTGTTTATGTTAAAGAACTGAATCCACCGGTTGCAAGATGTAAAAATATTAGTGTGACATTGGTTAATGGAAAAGCAATCATTACACCTTTCATGATTGACAATGGATCATCAGATGAAACCGGAATAAAACAATACACGCTATCAATAGATTCGTTTACTTGTGCCGATATTGGAAAGAATACAGTAACACTTACTGTCACAGATAGTAATGATTTATCATCGTCTTGCACAGCAACTGTTGATGTAATTGGTACTATTCCAGTATTCAGTGTATTAGGTGAATTAAATAAAAATGGAATATTTATTGGCGAACAAAATATTGAAGTTGATTCTAATCAATTGTTTTTAGGATATGGACCTCAATCATTCAAGTTGTCTTGCATATCAACTGGAAATGATACTCCATTTACCTATCAGTGGAACGGTAGTGGCGTTACAACGCCAAACGCTCAAAATCCGATTGTTGTGCCAACACAAGAAGGGACATTATCTTATCAAGCCATCGTTACAAATAAATACGGATGTACGTCAAGCAGAAGTTTGGAACTTTGCGTAATTGATGTGCGTGATCCACGTCCTAGTAAAAACAATCAGAAGTATATCATCATTTGCAAACTACCGCCTCGCAATTTACCTAAGCCATTCTCAGTAAGTGTACCTATTGATGAAGTGCCTGCATTGTTAGCATTTGGAAATAAGCTGGGTCATTGCGATTCACGTTGTGGAGGACCAACCATCGAACAACTTATTGGCAATCCATCATCAAACAGTGCAGTAGTGTTTCCGAATCCGGCTAGTGGCAGCTTTAATATCCAATTCCAAACTCCCGGTATGGATAAGTATGTGCGGGTAAGGTTATATGATATTAGAGGCGAGCTACTTTATGATAATGAATATGTGGATGTGTTTGGTGTTACATCATTCGGTGAAGAATTGAAATCAGGATTGTATATAGTGGAAATCACGGAAGGTGGTTTCAATAATATTATTAAAGTAATCAAACTGAATTAAACAAAAACGGCAACCTAATCTTTAGAATGCCATTTTCAGATAAATCTATTTGCTAATTAAAATCGCTTTTCAATCTTGTCGTAAAATCCACCATACGTTACATTCTTTACTCCTTCTTCATTAAAGAAATCTCCGGGGAAACCCAATTCTATTTTACTTACTTGGTTTAAAATGGCAATTTGTTCTGCAGTCAACTTTAATTCAATCGATTTAATATTTGTTTCCATTTGTGAGACTTTGGTGGCCCCAACAATAGGAATAGAAGAGAATCCTTGTTGCATCGTCCACGCCAACGCAACATGTGCAGGCTCCATATGACATTCTTCAGCAATGCGAATTACCGTTTTTGTAATTTCAGTGGATTGTTGATTTAATCGTTTACTTGTATCCGGTAGCCTGCCTTTGTCTCCCTTTAGGTATTTACCTGTCAATGCACCACCAGCAAGAGGAGCCCAGGGCATCACAGTTAGTCCATAATTTTTAGCCATTGGAATCAATTCCCTCTCTGTAGTTCGTTGTAAAAGACTGTATTCAACTTGAAGTGAAATAAATTTATTCCAGCCCATTAGTTCAGCAAGTGTTTGGCCACGGCTAATTATCCATGCCGGAGTATCACTGATTCCGATATAATTAATTTTTCCTTGCTTAGTTAGGTCATCAAGTGCACGCATTACCTCATCAATGGGAGTGAGGTTGTCCCAAATATGCAGATAGAATAAATCTATGTATTCTGTATGTAACCTTTTTAAACTTTCCTCCACACTGCGCATCATATTTTTGCGGTTATTGCCTGATGCATTAACATTGGTTTGGTTATCAAAAAGCGAATATTTGGTTGCAATAACATAATGGTCTCTATCTGATGCCACAAATTCGCCAATAAATTTTTCGCTGGTTCCATCTGTATATCGATTTGCAGTATCTATAAAATTTCCACCACCGTTAGCAAATGCTTCCATAATTGCAAAGCTGGTTTCTTTGTTAGCACCCCATCCCCATTCGGTTCCAAATCCCATAGTGCCCAAGCAAATCTCTGATACTTTTAGGCCACTTTGCCCAAGTAATTTGTATTTCATTGTTTTCTTATATAAATAATAATCTCATGTAGGCAGTTTAAATTCTAACCCACACATTTCTTCTGATAACTTCCAAAGCATTGAGAGGTTTTCGTGCTTGTATGCATTTGCCTGTGCGCGAATTTCTTTTTTGTTGTAATAATATCCACCTGATTGAATACTTTGGTCTGATGATGAAGCAAGCCAAATCACTGTTTCTGCACCTTTTTTGGGAGTACGTAGCAACCAACCAAGTTGTTTAAAAACAAACCCAGTGATTCCGGTTGTGGTCTTCCCAAAGTTAGTATTCACACCGCCTGGATGCATGCAGGTTACTTTTATCTTAGTATGTTTTAGTAGTTCAGCCAATTTCAAAGTGAACATGATATTGTATAACTTGCTATTTGCATAGGCCAGCATATCTCTAAAATTTCCTTCCAAATTAATATTATCTAGTGTTAGTTTGGCAAGCATTTGTGCTTGGCTGGCTACTGTTATAATCCTTGCCATTGGCGCATTATACAATGATGGCAATAATGTATGTGTAAGCACAAACGCTGATAAATGATTATTAGCTAAGGTTAATTCAAAACCATCCTCACTTCGTTTTTGTTCAGGAATAAAAAGGCCAGCATTATTTACCAGAACATCTATTTTAAGATATTTTTCGGACAGTTGTTTGCCTACATGCAATGTTTGCTTAATAGAAGATAAATCTGCAAGATATAAGTCATATGATAAGTCTTTGGAAGCTTCCTTCAACGATTTGATGGCAACTTCCGCCCGATTCAGATTTCTGCACACCAATACAACATGATATCCTTGTTGTGCGAGGGCTTTTGTTGTTTCAAAACCAATGCCTGAATTGGCACCGGTAATAACAGCAATTTTTCGTTCAGCCATTATTTAATGATTTTGTAAATAGTTGATTCGAGGGTGGCATAGTCAATAAAGCCTCGAGCAATTAAAAAATATTTCCCTTTGAATTCCATGATGAGGCTTGGATAGCCACTTATTCCATAATTTGTGGCAGTTTGGTAGTTCATTTGAGCTTCGTTCTTTATCTCTTCCGAATACATAAGTGTTATGAATTCGGCTTCATTGATTTTGTATTTATTTATTATTTCTATGTAAACGTTTGTATCACGCATATCTCTTCCATAATAGAAAAATGCTTTCTGCATATCTGCTGCAAAATCTTTTGCTTGTTCAAAATTGTATTTCTTAAATGCTTCAAGTGCTTGTGTGGGAGTTGAACTTGTAAGCCAAAGTTCACGATTTCTTAATTTATTGATAAATGCATCACCATATTTCACATGGGCAATTTCTTCTACTTTTGGGTAAGAGAATTCAAGATAGGTTGCAAGATCGTTTCGAATAAAACCTTCGCGATCACCTATAACCATCCCACCACTTATAATTTCAAAATCGAAGTCATCTTTGTGGTTGCTCTCAAAAGAGTCAAGAATATGACTAAATCCATAGCACCAACCACACATTGGATCGTAAATATAAATGAGTGTAGCTCTTTCATCATTCGGTATTTTCAGTCCCGTAAGCAACAATAATCCAGTTATGAAAATAAGCAGTCTATTCATTTAGTTATCCCGTGAATAATATGTTGCGGTGGCTACCATCGCAAAATGGTTTTTTTGATGATGCACCACATCTGCATAATGCTGTTTTTTTGTTTAATTCTGTATGTAGGCCATTAGCATCTGTCAATGTGCAATTTCCGTCAATTATCAAAGGCCCATTTTCAGTTATGGTGATGGATACCATAGTATTGTTTGCTTTATAGTCTACATTCTCTGCATTGTACACAAAACTCAATGCACCACTTGGACATTGATTAATTTGCTTAATGATGGCGTCATTAGTTGCACCGTCAAGATTTATCCATGGGCGTTCTTTAGGATTAAAAACTGATGCCAAGCCTTTCCAACAATTTGCAGAGTGAGAACAAACACCACTTTTCCAAATAATAGTAATTTCCCCATTGGTATATTTTTTTGTTACGTCTACCATTTATTTTTATGATGGATTTTTGAGGTTTTGATTATCTAATTGCTATATCAAAACTAACGTTAATATTTGATACTGAAATGTATTTTTTTTGATTGGTAAATAAATTAAGACTTGTAAAACAGCCACTTGGCTATTTCCTTATAACTGGCCTTCTTTCCATACATCAAAATACCCGTTCGGTATATTTTTGCAGCAAGTGCAACTATAAATAGTATTCCAACGATGAGTAGCCCACCTGATAATAATATTTGCCAAAGTGGAACGCCAAATGGAATTCTGCACATCATGATAATAGGTGATGTGAGAGGAAACATTGAAAGCCAAATGGCAGTTGCTCCTGAGGGATTTGAAAGAATAATATTTTGAGCCAATACCATCGATAAAATTATGGGTATGGTTACCGGAAGTATGAATTGCTGAGTATCGGTTTCGTTGTCTACTGCTGAACCAACTGCTGCAAAAATAGCTGCATACAAAAGATATCCTCCTATAAAATAAAATATGAAGGAAACTAAAAGTGGTAAGTAATTAAACTGGGTGATGCTTTGAATAAATCCATTAGCAGGAAGCTGATCGGATGAAATATTTTTAACATTATCTAAAGATGCAGGTACAATATCTGAAAGTATGATAGAAATAGTGCTGCCAAGTACAATGATTAAAACAACCCAAATTAATAATTGGGTAATTCCGACTAATACAATACCGATGATTTTTCCCATCATTAGCTCAAATGGTTTTACGCTAGATATGAGCACTTCTACAATTCGATTGGATTTTTCTTCGATAACCCCACGCATTACTTGAACACCATACATAAATATGAAAAAATAAATTAGCAAACTGCCTGCAAATGCCAATGCTGCTGGAGCCAATGCTTCTGTTTCTTTTGGCCCATCTCCAGTAAGTTGAATGGTGTTAATCTTAACTTTTGTTTGATTAATTTCATCAATAATCGTTTCATCAATCTGAAGTAGTTTCAGTTTTTCTGCTTTTTGTATTTTTTCAATTTTATCTTCTAAAGAGTTGATAAAAGTAATGCCGGCACCTGACTCACTTATAAAGCGGAAAGTTGGTTTGTTATTATCATAACTAATCGAAAGCAAGCCATAATATTTTTTGTCTGAAAATAATTTAGCGCCTGTAGTATCTTGCGTTTTGGTATATTCAAATTGTATTTGGTTGTCGTTTTCTAGTCGGTTGATAAACGTTTCATTAGGGTCACTCACCATTACCAATTTTTGCGATTCGCCTAAATCTTTGTTCAGATTTATATAAATAATTATTCCATAAAGTAACGTTATGAGCAAGGGCGTTAATATCGTCATCAAGATGAATGACTTTTTTCTTACCCTAACAAGGTACTCTCGTTCGCAAATAAGGGAAATTCGTTTAAGCATTATTGGAGTTCTTTCTCAATAAAATCAAATGTTTGATCGGCTGAAAGGCGCTTGCCCACAATTTTTTTCTCGCTATTCAAAAGGTAAATTACAGGTGTGCTGCTGATATCAAAATACTTGTGGTAATTACTTTCTTTATAAGGGTCATGTACGTTAATCCAGGGTAATTTATTGTCTGCTATATATTTTCTCCATCCCGGATAATCTCCTGTTGAGCCAACTGCATAAACTTCTACTTTTTTCAATGCTTTTACTCCGTTGTTCTTGTTGAGTTCATTGTACTTGGCTAATATCTTAGGGAGTTCTTCTTTGCAATGCCCACAGTTTGGATCCCAAAAAACCAAAACTGTATATTGGGCTTTGATATCATACAGTGCATGGTATTTCATGGCAGTGTCAGGAATATTTAAGTTTATCGGGCGCACTCCAACAAGTGTATACCTAAGTTGATCGGCACGCGCTGTTATCCTCACTCTTGTGGCTTCATCAACCCATGGCGAAAGTTCCTTATTGCTGTAATACCTATCTACCATTTTTACAAATACAGCATCCATACCCATGAACTTTGATGTTTCATAATGGTTGGTTATCCAAAATATCAACCACTTAGCATTTTCTGGAGCACCTTTGGCACGGTCGCAAATATCAAAGGCTGCTCGGGCAATCGAATCAGGAATTTGAGGAATCATTTTAGTAATGTATTGCTCAATACGCGAATGGAAAACAGGCGTGTGACTTAAGCGGTCGTCTTTAAAGTCTATATTATTCAAATAAGCATTTCGGTAGTAATAAAACTGCCACAAGGAGTCTTTTACACCATTAGGTAGTAAAGGCGGTTCGGGCACATCAATATTTTGCATCATGGTAAATATTTTCGAAATCAACATGCCGGGATGTTCTTTGAGCATTTTTATCCGATACTCATTAATTTGTGCATCAATCTTAGTTAAGGAGTCCATGAGGAGTTTCGCCTCTTCAATACGGCCATTTTCTTTTGCTTGCTTATGCTTATTCTCCAAATCAATAGCTATACGTCCTTTCTCAGTGCTAAATTTTGAGTAGGCAAAAAACACTTCGTTTTCAGGAGAGTTTTTTACTTTCATATTCGGGATGTATTTTCCTGAATCAGTTTCTAGCATAAATTCTTGCTCTGTAATAACAAAATCAAACAGCAACTCTTTTTTCTCTGAAGCCAATAAATAGATACCACCCTCCAAGATGTCTTTGCCTTTAAATACCATTTTTCCGCTTGCATCCGTAATGGCACTGTCCCTAATGAATTGCTTGTCGCCATAATAGTAGCCCATAAAATATTTCTGATTTCGGGCCCCGTTAATTTTAATGGTAATTTGATAGGCGTTTGCCTGCAGCACAACTGTGCATAATGCGAAATAAAACAGTAGTTTCTTCATAATCGTTTGTCTCTACAATAATAATGCAGAATAACGCCCATCACAGCGATTACTGATAAATTTTAAGAAAAAATTTAACATTACATGTCTTTAATGATGCTCATAAATATGTGCAATTAATCAAGAATGTTCGGCAAAATGTGGATATGTGGCCATTCTGGTATTGTATGTGTGCCCGAAATTTGTTCCAATAAATAAGTGCAAGCTGTCGTTTGCAAGCAATAACATTTTAAATACTAAAGCATATGAAAGCCGCAGTAAAAAAACAAGAATTAGTAGTGGTGTCTTTTGCAGTATTGGCTATTACCGCCCTTATTGTAATTGCAGTAGTTCAAGAATTGGCTTCTTAAACAACTTCACCCCAACATTAGCTGACATTTAGCCCAACTCAATGTCAGCTAATTATTTTAATTTCAAGTATTTCGCAGTAACGCTTTGCTTGCACTTCAGCATTTCCTCGGGTGTTCCCGAAAATACCAACTCACCTCCATTTACCCCCGCCATTGGCCCAAGATCAATTACATAATCTGCATTTTTAACAACTTCCATATTGTGTTCAATCACAATGATAGAATGCCCTTGGTCAACCAATGAGTTAAAGGATTGAATAAGTTTGTTTATATCATGAAAATGCAAACCGGTTGTGGGTTCATCAAAGATAAACAATAGCTTATCGGCACTTTTGCCTTTTCCTAAAAAGGATGCCAGTTTCACACGCTGTGCTTCTCCTCCCGATAGGGTATTAGATGATTGTCCAAGTTGCACATAACCCAATCCAACATCTTGTAAGGGTTTTATTTTGTTGAATATGGTTTTTTCCTGTTCAAAAAATACAAGTGCCTCATCCACGGTCATAGCCAGTACATCAGCAATTGATTTGTTTTTGAAAGTAACGTCTATTACCTCTTCTTTAAAGCGCTTGCCATTACAACTTTCACAAGGCAAATGGATATCTGCCATAAACTGCATTTCAATGGTTACTTCTCCTTCTCCCTGACATGTTTCGCATCGGCCACCTTCTACATTAAAAGAAAAGTGTTGCGGTTTATATCCCCTGTTTTTGGAAAGCGGTTGTGATGCAAATAAATCCCTTATCCCATCATAAGCTTTGATATAGGTTATTGGATTGGAACGGGAAGATTTACCAATGGGGTTTTGGTCCACCATTTCAATCATTCCCAAGCTTTTATAATTGCCTTCCAACCGATCAAATGCTCCGGTTTTTTCTCCGGCATATTGTCCAATAGCTTTTAATAAAGCAGGATAAAGTACACCTTTTATTAAGGTTGTTTTCCCACTTCCCGAAACACCGGTTATAGCAGTGATGGTATGTAATGGGAAACTTACATCAATTCCTTTTAAATTATTTTGACGCGCGCCAATGAGCTTGATATGGTCATTGCTAACTCTTCTTTTTGCAGGAATGGGAACTTCAAGCTTGCCCGAAAGGTATTGCCCGGTTAAACTGTATTTATTTGACAAGATGGATTTGAGGTTTCCCTCAGCGGTAACTTCGCCACCATGTACACCTGCAAATGGTCCAATATCAATAATATGGTCTGCTTGTCGCATGATGTCTTCGTCATGTTCAACTACTACTACCGTATTTCCAATATCCCGAAGGTTTAACAGTACTTCAATCAGTTTTTCTGTATCTTTTGAATGCAAGCCAATACTGGGTTCATCTAAAATGTATAAAGAGCCAACTAAGCTGCTTCCTAAGGATGTGGCTAAATTAATTCGTTGCGACTCCCCACCGGATAATGTGTTGGATAACCGATTTAGCGACAAGTATCCCAATCCTACTTTTTGAATTAAATGCAAGCGTGAATTGATTTCAACCAGAATTCTTTTGGCAATTTTTTCCTGTTGTTCGCTAAGTTTTAATTGATCAAAATAACTAACCGCATCATCAATACTCATTAACAGAATGTCACTTAATGTTTTGTATTGCTCTTTCTTTTTGGTATGCAGATTTACCAGTTTTACGTATGCAGTATCTTTTCTTAAGCGGGTTCCTTTGCAATCGGGGCAAGTTGTTTTGCCTCTGTATCTGGCAAGCATCACCCGGTATTGAATTTTGTATGTTTGTCTCTCCAGGTCTTTAAAATACCCATCAATGCCTTCCCAACCCGAGCCGCCTCGCCACAAATAATCTTTCTGTTCTGCACTTAATTCATGATAAGGCTTATGAATGGGGAACTTAACTTTTGCCGAGTTTTTGATAAAATAGGTTTTCCATTCACTCATTTTTTCCCCTTTCCAGGGTACGATGGCATCTTCATAAATACTCTTGTTTCTGTCGGGTATTACCAGGTCTTCATCAATGCCAATGATTTGTCCGAATCCTTCACAGGTTTTGCATGCACCAAACGGATTATTAAAACTAAAAAAATTCAGACTCGGTTCTTCAAAGGTTATTCCATCTGCTTCAAAACGGTTATTGAAATGATGTTTGCTTATTCTGTTTTCTTCTGAAAAAATATGTACATCGCATTCTCCATGCCCTTCATAAAGCGCAGTCTGCACACTGTCTGCAATTCGATTGGTATTGTCTTCGTCATCGTGTGCTACGGCAAATCGGTCAATAAGCAGAAATAAATCTTTGGAGTGAATACTTTTATCGGTTAAGAGGGTTTCTATATCAATCACCTCTTCGTTTTGCATAGCCCTGCTAAAACCATTTTGCAAATATGTTTCCAGTCTTTTTTTGATATCCTTTTTATGTACTTCCAAGGATACGAGCAAATACATTTTTGTATCATCCGGGTAGCTATGTATAAAATCAACGATACTGCCAACAGTATCGCGTTTTACTTCTTTACCGCTTACCGGAGAAAATGTAATGCCCACACGGGCAAATAATAATTTGAGGTAATCGTATATTTCAGTAGAAGTTGCTACTGTTGATCGTGGATTACGGGTGTTTACCTTTTGCTCAATGGCTATGGCCGGAGAAATGCCATGAATATAATCAACCTCAGGCTTGTTCATTTTCCCTAAAAACTGACGAGCATAAGCAGATAAACTTTCTACATACCTGCGCTGTCCTTCGGCATATAAGGTATCAAAAACCAATGACGATTTGCCGGAACCTGAAACTCCCGTAACAACGGTTAATTTATTTCTGGGTATTTCTACATCTATATTTTTGAGGTTGTGCAACCGTGCACCTTTGATGATGATATTTGATTTACTGGATGAAGTCATGGGGTGCGAAGATGGTGAAAAGTTTCAATTGTTGGAGGGGAGGGAGTTCGAAGTTACTAGTTCGAAGTTTCGGAAATGTTGAATGTTTAATTTTAAGTGTTAAGTTGTCTGCGACACGCGATTATTTAGGAATACTGCTGATGCTGAGCGATGCTCTGAGCGAGTCGAAGTGTCGAAGCATCGAAGTGCCGAAGCAACGAAGTTGTGCGGTTGTTCCCGCTCCATTTAGGGTTAGGGCGTGGGCGGGAGTTAGTTCGAAGTTCTAATTTCTAACCTCACAATCTCTCATCATCACATTATCAAACTTGTCACGCAGCAGGCGTGATTATCTCATTATCACACTTGTCACGCAGCAGGCGTGATCATCTCACTTGTCAGGATTCCTTCATTCTCTTTCCATCCGTCACAAAGTTTTTACATTTACCTATTGCATTATTGAAAAATTGACTTAGTTTTGAATTACTAAAATTAATTAATCAATAGCAGAAAACGCCTATAGTAAAAAACTCTACACTAATTTTTATCTCGTTCAACAACCTTTAAAATTCTGCTATTATGAACGTACAGACAATTAGTGATCAAGAGTTGATCCGCAATTATGTTAATGGAAACGAAGCAAGTTTAGAAACACTTGTTAAACGTCACCAACGTAGTATTTATACTGCTATCTACATGCTCATCCGAGACCGAAATCTTGCTGATGACATCTTTCAGGAAACATTCATTAAAATCATCCACACCCTCAAAAACGGTAATTACAATGAAGAGGGCAAGTTTTTGCCATGGGCTGCCAGGGTTGCCCGCAATTTGTGCATTGATTACATGCGCAAAATGAAGCGTGATGTGACCATTACCGATACTGCCGGCAATGATTTGTTTAGCTACCTTTCCATTGCTGAAGAGCCCAAAGAAGATGCCATCATTCGTCACCAAAGTGAACAAAATGTGCGCGATTTGATTCGCTTATTGCCCGAAGAGCAACGTCAGGTGCTTATTATGAGGCACTGGGGAAACATGAGTTTCAAGGAAATTGCGGATGCAACAGGAGTGAGTATCAATACAGCACTGGGTCGCATGCGTTATGGACTCACCAACCTTCGAAGGATGATGGATAAACAGCAAGTGAAAATCTTAACTCGCTGATAAAAAGCATATAAGAAATAAGTAGTTAATCTATTTCGGAGTGCCTGCAATAAAAAGTATTGCAGGCACGTTTTGTTGTTGTATAAATCAGATACATATGCAAAAAAACTACACCGATCTCGATTACATCCGCCTCCGTTACAACGAAACATCATCAGAAGAAACATCATCCATACTAAATGAAATGCTTCATGATGATGAATTTGCATCGGTTTGCCAGGAAACGGAGGAAGTCATTCAGCAATTGGATGATGCATCATTGGCACCACATCCAACCACACTTCAGTTGATTTTTGAGCACTCCCTAAAATTCCACCAAACGGTTTAGAGCTGTTTGCAATTAAATGGCAACATTAGCCTAAGTCAACTCAATTTGTTTTTTGGGATAAAACAACCAAAAAATCAATAGTTTATGTTGTGCAAAAAGTGGGCATAACTGCCCGTATTTATCGCATATCTTGCTTGTTAGATATCCAATTTACAAGTTATGCTAACAAGACTTATTGTACTGAATTCCAAGGTATACGGCAAGGCAGAAATCAGGTTAAACGATTGCGATTCCTTGCAACTGGTTGGTCCGAATAATATCGGTAAAAGTACCCTCATTTATGCCCTGAATTTTTTATTTATTATTGATGGACAAAAAATGTCTTTTAGTGGTAACCGCAAAGGTGATAAAGAAACCATTCACCACTATTTTCCCAATCACAACCAAAGTTATATTGTTTTCGAAGTATTTAAAAAATCCTATTTTTCAATCATTGTTAAACGTGATGCAGAGAGCAATCTTGAGTATTACCGTTTTGATAGCGAATACAAAGAAGAATACTTTGTAGATAAGGATAAAAGGCTGCTAAAATTTGATGAAGTGCAGGCCAAAATAAAATCTTCTGAACTGGAACTTATTCAGTTTAAAGATAAAAGAGAGGTGTTTAATTTCGTTTACCAACGTGGCAGAAGAAACAACGCTGTGGTGTGGTTAGATGACAACGTTAAGAGCGAAGGATTAAGCAATAATTTTTCACGCATCTATCGCTACTTAATCAATACCAAACTCATCAACAATAAAAATCTGAAAGAAGCCCTCATTGTGGCTGATAACAGAGAAAATGAAGTGCTCAATTTTTCTCAAAAAAATAAAAAGGATATTTCAGACTTGATGAAAGTAAACAGCGAAATTCGAAATATCCGAGCGGTGAAAAATGACTTTGATGAGTTTCGTGAAGCAGTTAGTCAGTATAGTGCAAAAGGCCGTATCATCAGCCAACTTTATTACGGTTTTAAAACAAATTTTGACAACACCATTCCCCAATTGCAAACCCAATTAATTGAGCGTGATAAAAATATTGCCAATTTAAAAACCGATATCAATGAAGATTTAATTCCTCAAAAAGCGGAGTTGGATAGGAAAATAGGAGGTAAGGAGGCAGAAGTGCAAGCCAAAGCGCATTTGCTCAACGAACGTGAAATAGAGTTGAAAACCATTTCTTCTTTTGAGCCTGAGAATATTTTAAAAGAACAATTGGCCAATCATGACCTGAAACGTAAGGAAATGGAAAGCCGGATAACCATGTTGGAAATGCAGAAACTAAGCAGCAAACAAATCGAAGCACGCTTAGCAGGATTGCAAGAACAAATAGCCCGTAGTGAAAGTCAAATAAGGAATTACAACAACCTACTCATTAATAAAATTTCGGCAACTGTTGAAAATCGGAAATTGCTCAACTCCATCCTAAGTGAGCAAGTAATTAGTTTACCGGGCGACCAGGTGCTAAAAAAGATAAAAAAGATAACTGATAGCCTGAATATTTTTGATGGAGAAATTGATATTTCTAAAAATATAACCATCAAAGATTTTCGCTCGGTTGAAGAAATTAAGAATGAGCTTGAAGCTTTGAAACAAGAGCGAAACAGCATGGAGAACTTGCTGAAAGTAGTTTCGGATTTCGAAAAAGCAAAGTCCGATTTGCTTGCCGTAAATGAGTTGATAGAAGATATTAAAATTAAGATTCAAAAAATAAAAAGTCGTCCGGTATTGCAAAAAGGCATTGACAAGTTAAAAGCTGAAATCAATGAACTGAATGCACAAAAAGATAAGTATGAGCATGAGCAAAAAATCATTAGCAAGAAAATTGCTCAGAAATCAAATGAATTACAAGAGATTGTTGAGGACAAGAAAAAGCGCGAAGACAGAATCAGGCAGTTGCAAGATTTCAAGCGTGAGTTGGATGAATATGGAATAGCACCAGAAGAGTTTGAAACCAGTGAGAATTTGGATCAACTTTATAATAAAGTAGTCATCAATCAACGCGACAGGGATATGTTGAAAGTGAATAAAGACAAGCTGTTTGATAAACTGCGTGACAAACTACAAAGTGTGTATGCCGATGAGCAAGAGTTTATCAATTATGTAGAAGAAGAAGTAGCCTTGGTTGAAGAAAAGGAGCGGAGCATTGTAGCCCTTTTGGAAAGTATATCGACCCAGTTTGCCAATCCGGCTTACACGTTACTAAAACGCTACGAAGAGTTCAAAGAGTTTGTTTACAATAAATTCAACCAAAAGTTGGCACAAACCCGCATTTCGGATATTGAGTCATTGACAATTGAGTTGGTTGACAACAAAAAATTGGTTGAAGAGGTAAAGAAAATTAGCCAGATTCAGCAAGTTAAAGGGCAGTTGATGTTTGAGTTTGATACTTCAGAGAATTTGAAAATTCTGAATAGTTATTTGGATTCGGGCAAGAAAATTGAGTTTGATGACTTGTTTGATATCACCCTTCACCTGAGTAAAAAAGGCACTTCCAAAGTTGTGGATCTGAGCGATCAGATTGAATCAGATGGAACAGATAAAATGATTCGTTTGGTTATCATCATGAGTATCATCAATAGACTAGCCATTAATGATGATGAAAATCGTGTGGCCTTATTTATTGACGAAGTTGCTACCATTGATAAACAGAACAGGCCTGAGTTGGTAAGATTCTGTCGCGAACACCATTTCATCCCAATTTTTGCTGCTCCCGATGCGGTTCCCGGCTTTGGCAAGTATTACTTTATCTATCCATCAACAGGGAAAATAAATGTGAATGAAAAACTAAATGCGATGTATGCAGAGAAGCTTGAGAATGCTAATGCGTAAGACTTATGAGAGCTGAACCAAAATCAATCCTTTATTTTTTATATAACTATTATGATTTCATAAAACATTTGTTTGACTTACAAACAAAGGACGGTTATATACGAAAAGAGAAATTGCAGCAAGCATTTGTTGATCATGAAATAAATGTATTGCAACAATTGCAAGAGTATAAAATCATTAAGAGGTTGGGTGACGACTTTGAAATACGCAGTGTGTATTTTAATTTTCTGGAATTCGTCATGAATGAATTTAGGCCACTATTGCCTGAAACCATAGAGAAATACGAACACTCCATCACTGTTCTCTTCAAGAAAATTCGTGAAGGACTCAATAAAGATTACCTCATACTTGGGCAACGCATCAATGATCTGTATAATGAGATTAAAGAATTTGCAGAGTCGGTTGAGAAAAATACCATCCGTTTGCTTGTCGAAACACGTGAATTGAAATCAAACGTAGATAAAATTGATTATTCTGAAAAAGTACGCAAGGCAAGTTTTTGGATTGATTATTACATCGCTCCGTTAAATACCATTTTGGATATTCATCAGCCACACTCTATCACAAATAAGCTTTTTGAAATATCTAATTTTGTGAATATTCGTAGGTTAAATTTTGATGATGAAACCATTCGTGTTCAGTTTGAAAAGCTATACACATTTTTGGTACAAACCAATGATGAGATGCTTAGGCAATCAAAAATTCTTACCAATGAATTAATTCCACTTATTGATCGTATCCGCACAGAGTCGCTTATACTCACCGGATTTATTGAGTTTCTTAAAAAGCCAGAAAAATCAATTGTTCCCAAAATGTTTAAACTACATCGCAACATACCTTACAGCAACGACATGTATTTTAATGCCAAAGAATATATGGAGCAGTTCGGTAACGAAGAATCTATTGTGTTGAATGATGATGTGTTGCCGGGCAATATGTGGTTATTTAATAAAGAACGATATACAAAGGAGATGATGAAAGCGCTTCCAATTTCTAACTATTTTGAATGGGTTGGAAAACATTTGCGGAATGAATATAAAGTTGTAGAAACTGACAAGTTTTTTGCATTAACTGGTTTGTTATTTGAAGATGGTTTAAATCTTGATGTAGACCCGAAGAGCGATAAGCAAGTAATTAAAACAACCCAAATGAATTTACGTGTACCTAAAATTAAAATAACAAAAGATGGACTTCCCCAGATATCATAAAGAAATTGTAACCGATTTGCTGGATGGCAAATTTGTTTTGGCAAATGATGCCAAGTTTGTAGAGTTAAAAAATAACCAAGACTTTTTTGATAAGTTTTTTAAAGAAAGCTTTGGATATGAACTCGAAGTAAAATCAGACTATGCCTACCTTATCTCTTACGAAACCAATGAAATGCTTAGTAGAGATATGTGTGTGTTTTTTGGCATTTTATGCTACGAACTTGATAAAGACGGCAAAAACTTTATGGAAGAAATTCAGTATGCCGAAATAGAACTGGAAAAAATTGATGAGTACTTTGATAACTCTGCTTATAGTGACTTAATACAGAATAATAAACAACTAAAAGATAGTGAAAGTCGAAAACAGTTCATTGGAGTGCTATCAAGAAGAAATATTGTTGAACGTATATCAGATACTAAGTTTGCGTTTACTCCAGCTTATAAAGTTTTCATTGATTTTGCTATGGACTTTGCAAAAGGTAGGCTTAGTAAAACGGAACCAGTTGTAGAAGTAGATCACGATAATCCATTTGTAGATGAAGCATAAAAAATCCCCCGAAGCATCATTACTTCGGGGGATTTTTTTATGTATTTAATTACATTAATCTATTCCAAATCCGTAATAGCCTTTACTACCATCGGGGTTTAGTCCTTCGATTAACGT
>JBIINH010000152.1:0-5681 GCA_044337585.1 Bacteroidia bacterium | reverse complement strand
CACCTACAACAATACCAGCAAATTTTTTCGGCTTAAGATTGAGCTCTTCAAAAGCACGAAATATGATTGTTGTTGATGAAATGGCAAGAATACCTCCTAGAAACAAACTGTCAATTCTACTCCAGCCCATCATCTTTCCTAGCAGGTAACCTGTAAGTAACATGGTGCTTATCTCAAAAAGTCCGGTTATTACAGCTGTAGTTCCAAGTTTGAATAATTTTTTGAAACTAAATTCTAGCCCTAAACTGAAAAGTAGAAAAATTACGCCCAAATCAGCCCAAATTTTTATGCTTTCAATATCATTTACTGTAGGAAAAAATTGAAGATGAGGCCCAACCAAAAGCCCAACAAGAATATATCCCAATACTACAGGCTGATTCAATTTTTTAAATACAATACTTGCTACTCCAGCCGAACAAAGTATTAAAGCAAGGTCGGTCATCAATTGAGGTAAATGCACCATATCAGCAATAATACAAAACTATAAACACAGCTTTGCTATGTATCTAATGATTCTGATTAATGACAATAAAATCATCTCAAAATGAGGTAGGAATTACTATTTTTGCACACTTAAATAAAAACAATTTATGAAAACAGCTGAAATTCACACTAATAAAGGTTTGATGAAAATTGAATTCTTTGAGAAAGATGCTCCTAAAACAGTAGAAAATTTTTGCAAACTTGCTCAAAGTGGTTTCTATAATGGCCTGACTTTTCACCGTGTAATACCTGATTTCGTTATACAAGGCGGCTGTCCAAATGGAATTGGCAACGGAGGTCCGGGCTACACTATACCCTGTGAGCTTGAAGGAGATAACCAACACCATGATAAAGGGGTACTATCTATGGCGCATGCTGGAAGAAACACAGGTGGTTCACAATTTTTTATTTGCC
Organism: Bacteroidia bacterium; assembly: GCA_044337585.1. Lineage (GTDB taxonomy): Bacteria > Bacteroidota > Bacteroidia > UKL13-3 > UKL13-3 > CAYSBE01. The sequence continues at coordinate 4,784 of JBIINH010000152.1, read as the reverse complement.
ATAATAGGATGAATACACAACATTTAGATAGAAACCATACTTGTTTTGGAAAAGTTGTTGAAGGGTTAGATATCATTGACCAAATACGCCAAGGCGATGTAATGGAAAAAGTAATTATTAATGAAGCTTAGTTTACAAATTGAATATTTCAGTTACACAATAAACATCAAGAGTTTCTGGTAAACTTAACATCTGATATAACATGCTACAACTACAGTATTTACGTGAACATACCGAAGAAGCCAAAACCCGGATTAGTAAGAGAAATCCTACTTTGATAGCAGTAATAAATGAGGTGCTAGATTTGGATGAACAAACACGTGCGGCTAGATTACAGATGGAAACCAATCAATCAGAAGCAAATAAACTGGCCAAACAGATTGGGGAACTGATGAAAAGTGGCAATAAAGAAGAGGCTGAACTACTTAAATCAAAAACGGCAACATTAAAGACTGATTCCAAATCACTGGAAGAAAAGGTGAAGAATTTGGAGGAGGAATTGTTTAACAAACTAGTAACCCTACCAAATACGCCACACACAAGTGTTCCTGAAGGAAAAACACCCGAAGAGAATATAATTGTTTATCAATCATCTGAAACACCTGTAATGCCGGAAGGAGCATTACCGCATTGGGAACTTATTAGTAAATACAACCTTATTGATTTTGAACTTGGCACTAAAATTACGGGTGCAGGATTTCCTGTATACAGAGGCAAAGGAGCCAGACTCCAACGTGGTTTAATCAACTTCTTTTTGGATGAAGCCATGAAAGCCGGATACGAAGAAATTGTGCCTCCTTTTTTGGTAAATGCCGACAGTGGTTTTGGCACCGGACAATTACCCGATAAAGAAGGGCAAATGTACCACGCACAGGTTGACGACCTTTATCTGATTCCAACTGCTGAAGTTCCTATAACCAATATTTATAGAGACGTTATTCTTAAAGAAGAAGACCTGCCTATTAAAAATGTAGGCTATTCACCCTGCTTCAGAAGAGAAGCTGGAAGTTGGGGAGCACACGTTCGCGGTTTAAATCGACTGCACCAATTTGAGAAAGTAGAAATTGTACAAATTGCCACACCTGAACAATCTTATGCAATATTGGATGAAATGGTAAAACATGTTCAAGGTCTATTAGAAAAACTGGAATTACCTTATCGCATCTTGCGCTTGTGTGGTGGTGACATGGGTTTCACATCTGCACTTACTTACGATTTTGAAACTTATAGTGCGGCACAACAACGTTGGCTTGAAGTGAGTTCAACTTCTAACTTCGAAAGTTTCCAGGCCAACAGATTGAAATGCCGATACAAGAACAAAGAAGGAAAAAATCAATTGGCACATACTTTAAATGGCAGTGCGCTTGCACTTCCACGCATAGTGGCAACTATATTGGAGAATAATCAAACACTTGATGGCATCAACATTCCAAAAGCGCTGGTACCCTATCTTGGATTTGAAAAGATTTCATAAGTAAATCCACTTTCATAAAAAATCCCTGTAACCGTTTAGGTGTACAGGGATTTTTGTTTATATAAATGTACTTACTATTTATTATCCATGAGAATATATTTTAGCAATTCTTCACGTGTTGCTACGTTTTTAAATTTGCCTGAATATTCTGCAGTGATTGTATTGCTTGTTACATCTTTTACTCCACGTGATGCCACACAAAGGTGATCAGCTTCAATTATAACAGCTACATCTTCTGTATTTAAGGCTTCCTTCAACTCATTTACAATCTGAATGGTCATGCGCTCTTGTACTTGTGGGCGCTGAGCGTAATATTGTACTATGCGATTTAATTTTGATAAACCTACTACCCTACCGTTTGGTATGTACGAAACGTGGGCTTTACCAATAATTGGAACAAAGTGGTGCTCACATGTACTATGAAAACTGATATTCTTTTCCACCAACATATTATTGTATTGGTATTTATTCTCAAATAACTTTGCCTTGGGTTTGTTATTTGGATTCAAGCCCGAGAAAATTTCTTTGATGTACATTTTGGCAACACGATGTGGTGTGCCTTTCAAACTGTCGTCATTTAAATCCAACCCCATGATAAGCATAATTTCTTTAAAATGCTTTTCAATAAGTTCGATTTTTATGTCATCGTCTAATTCAAAAGCATCTTCTCTTAAAGGTGTATCAAGTGAGAAAAGTCCGTGGTTTTCTCCTGCTTCTACGTAAGCTTGTTTAATTTCCGCTGTACTCAACGAAGTTTCTTTCGGTTTCATATAAAGTTACTTTAATTTTGTTTGATTCATCTATTTGTTTGCGTAATAACCTCCATATTATAACTGCTATTAGCTCTGCTGTTGGGTTCAAATTTTTAAACTCATCTGTATCCAAATTCAGGTTCTTGTGGTCGAAACGTTCTAAAATCTCTCTATCAATTATATCTTTTAAAAGTTTCATATCCATAAAGTAACCGCTAACTGGATCTATATTACCTGTTACAGATACTACCAATTCATAATTATGTCCATGAAAGTTTTTATTATTACATAAACCAAAAAATTGTGCATTCTTCTCGTCTGTCCAAGAATTTACATGCAGTCGGTGCGCAGCATTGAAGTGTGCTTTTCTAGATACGGTTACTTCCATTTTTGTGGTTACAATATTTACAAAGGTACGGCTATTACTATTTTCATATCACAATTAACTGCTATGTCATGTTTATTGTTTTATTTAATGACATATTGTTAAACATTTGTCAATAATACATGAACATAAAATGATTAATAGACCAATTAAATTTCCTTATAATATAAAGAAATATGCGATTAAAAATAATTTTATACTGATTATCAAGTACTTGTGTTTTGTTTAACCTTTTGTAAGAAATATTTAACAACACAATGGTACTAGATTCAACTTAATTCCTACTTTTGTTAAGCAATACATCTAAATAGTTAAACAATATGACAGCAATCGAATTCAAATCAAAAGTGCAAGTTGAAACAAAATCACTGCGTCAATACGCCTATCAATTAACACGAAATGTTGAAGACACAAATGACCTTGTTCAAGATACCATGCTAAAAGCAATGACATATCAGGATAAATTTACGGATGGCACAAATTTGAAAGGTTGGTTATATACAATTATGAAAAATACTTTTATAAATAACTATCGCAGAATGGTTAAACGTAACACCTTTATTGACCAAACTGACAATGATTACTATTTAGATTCACCATCTCATGCGGTGAAAAATGATGCTGATATAAGGTTTATGATGAAAGATATAGAAACTGCAATTGATGAATTGCCGGTTAGCCTCAAAAAGCCGTTTACCATGAACTTTAAAGGTTTTAAATACCACGAAATCGCTGAAATATTAAATATTCCAATTGGCACAGTAAAAACCCGCATTTTTGTGGCCCGCAGGCAATTACGTGAACAATTGAATCACTACGGAAAAATGTACGGCATGGAAAATGCCATGTAATTTTAACAATATTTTATATCTTGTACGCCTGATTTATTCAGGCGTTTTTGTTTAAATATTACCTATATGAAAAAATTATCAACCTTAATACTGTTTTTATTTGCGTTGTCACATTTTGCTGCTAAAGCACAATTTGGCTATGTAAAAAAAGAAGACGTAGATAAAATTAAAGATTCGCGTCTTGTAGTTATTCTTTTTAATGATAGTGCATATAATGCTTCAGTATTGAAAGCAGTAGAACGTTATTGGAAATTTACCGGATCATATCTTGTTGCTTATGACACTTCAGCTATTTTGAAAGAATATAATAAAAAGAATGATTACACTTACTTAGTATTTAGTAAAGGTAAAGCATCTCTTAAAATAAAGATACGTGCATGTTTATCTGAAGAGGATCTTAACGGTCTGGTTTTAACACGAAAATTTAAAAAGAAAATACTTCCTGATAATGCTTTGGCATATTCGTTTTGCAGCAACCGTATCGACACCAACGAATGGTATCCAGAGATTGTTAGGTCATTGCAACTTATGAACAACTATCTTGACATAACTACTACAGCAGCGAGCGACAAAGAAATAAGTATGGGTGCACTTACATCAAACTACCCAACAAACAAAAGTCTGATGAGTGGCAAAACACTTTATGTGCTTAAAGAGCAAGTGGGATTAAAAGGAAAAGAAGATGGCGCACAAATTTGGGGAGATTCATATGAAGAAATTGATGAGATAGAAGATTTGTATAAATTAATTTTAAATCAGGCCGATGATGCGATATATTTTTTCTCTTCTAAGGATGATAAATTCTGCAACAAACTATTTATTATAGCTAATGGCAATGAGTTGATGTATTTCACTTCAACCAGCAGCACTGATGATTGCAAATGCACAGCCAAAGACATCAAAAATTTACGTACGTTAAGGGACAAACAATAACCAAATCAGTCTTTGGGTTATTGAACGATAAGTTTTTTGGTTTGTTTATACCCCTCACCTACCGCTTCTATAAAATATACGCCTGACTGCAATTCGCTGATATCAATTTTTGTTTCAGCTACATAGCGGTTAATAGTTACTCGCTTTATTAACCTTCCTGTTTGGTCGTAAATGAATACGTTGCCATTCTCCGGAATATCCAAGTGCTTTAAAACAACTTCATTTTGTGCAGGATTTGGATAAAGTACAAACCTATCTGAACGCAGTGTTTCAGATAGTGCTGAACTGTTAAGCGGTATCGAGCCATAAAATTGAAAACCTCCTGCTATATTCCCAATAAGCATATCAGGCTTGTTATCGCCATCCATGAGTCCTATACAAACTGTTGA
>JBIINH010000151.1:0-5772 GCA_044337585.1 Bacteroidia bacterium | reverse complement strand
TTGGTTGTCCATCGAAATGGTGATGAAATAAACGCCTTTCTTCAATTGCTTACAGGATACTTCAGCTTCTATACCATTGACCTGCGTTTCACAAACGGCTTTTCCATTTTTATCATAAACTATCAATTGGGCATTTTTAAGTTTTACCGAAGCGTGTATGTTAAATATTCCATTGGAAGGGTTGGGGTACACATAAAAATTAAAGGCATTCTTCGTTTGCTTACCTAACTCGCTCAAACCAACTACTGATGCATCTCTGATACCAAATGTATATTCGCCAGCGCTAATTCTGTCTACCCAAAAACGCCCTGTTTTATCAGTTTTGCTTGGTCCGGGTTGAAAAGTATGGGCTGTATGCACTTGCCATTTACCCCCAAGTGGACGATAGAGCAACACGATACTGTCTTCGGTTATAAGATTTTTCAGGAAGGTATTATCAAGAAAAGCAGTGGCAGAACCATCATAGTTAAAGAAACCCCAAATTTCGGTGCTTGGTGTTGCAAATAAATCTACTCTCCAAAATCGGTCGGTATTAATGCGTATACCGTTTTCGTTCAACTCAGTAAGATTTAATGTTGGTACCCAATGATGGGAGACTGTAACAACAGCCGAATCAATTATTGCTCTTGGATTGATGCTAAATAAGGTATTATTAAATGCTATTCCTGAGCCTGTGGTTTTTATAACTTTTCGTTCGTAATTTGAGGCCAATGCCATTCCAGATTGGTAATTAACTGTTATAGCAAGTATTGGATTCATAAATATATTTCCTGAAATATTTCCTACCACATCACTAGCTCCATTAATTAATGGCAACAGTATATTTCTAATGCTGTCTCTGTAGTGAATATTTAAAATGGCATGCTTTATAGCAAGGTTATTCGTTTTGAATTTTCCTACTTCGAACAATTTGATACTATAGCTTTCGTCACCAACATCATTAGGTTGAGAGTAATTAATAATTTTGGGTAATACAGCAACCTGTCCTGAGTCATAAACCATTGTTTCGAAAAATGAATGAAGTGAGTGTGACGTAAATTTTTGGAATTCATTTTTTAGGGTTTCACTATTAACGTCTAAAAATAAATTCGAATTCAAATAACTGCGACAAGCTGCAAAAAAAGCGCTATCACCCATGGTTTCACGCAAATTATGTACAACAAGTGCACCTTTAGTATAAACGTGACGTCCATAAGTATTTTCAAAACTAACTCCAGAAACCGGACTCCATGCACCATCTGAACGGGCTGCATTTAAATTTACCTCATTGCATTTATTTCTGATATTTTCATAATAAGCATCTTTCCCGTAAGCACATTCCAAAAACAGTGCTTCGCAATAGCTTGCCCAACCTTCATTTAGCCACATATCCTGCGCACTGCTGCAGGTAACTAAATTACCAAACCAATTGTGGGCCAATTCATGTGCCATTAGTGTTTCGTTGGCAGAAGTGCCATCAATTGCATAAATCGGGTAAGCAATATTTGCCGCATGCTCCATAGCCCCTGCATTAAATGGTACAGCAGCATAGCCCACACGGTCAAATAAATAAGGTCCAAATTTACTTTCGAAGCATTGTAGCGCAGCATTCAGTTTTGCAAACGACTGCTTAAGCCTGGCCGTATCACCGGGAATGGCTGCCAACCAAACCGGATAAGAAGATTGCAAGCCTTGATACGTGTATTTCACAAAACTGTATTTACCTACCGCAACTGATGCGAGATAAGTTGGAATTGTTTGGTGCAATTTCCAATGCCATACTATACTATCGCCCATTGAAGTTTGGGATTGAAGTATGCCGCCACAAGCCACTGCAAATCCACTATCCGTTGTGATTCGGAAATCATAAGTAGCCCTTTCGGTAAAATTATCTACACACGGAAACCAGCAACGGCCAAACGTGGGAGGATTTGATCCCATACCTACGCCCATGTTGTAAGCATAGTTACCATTAAAATAAAATCCACCCCAACGGCTATCTGTAATGGGTTGTCCGGAATATGCAATGTCAATTATTGTCGTGTCTCCAATTGAAAGTGATTGGGAAAGATTAACCAAAATGGAACCTTGGATGTGACTAAATAGGCAAGGAATTGAATTTTGCCTGATACTTGAAATTTGCAACCCGATTAAATCAAACCGAAGTTGGGTTAAATTATTTTGTTTAGACACAATGGCAATCGAAGTGGTTCCTCCAATTTGTTTCAATTGAAATTTCCTTATAACCAACTGTATGTCATAATGCAACACATCAAATGAATCGCTACGTAAATCAGTTTGCGCCTCCGATTGCAATGTAATAGCAAGACCAAAAATGAAGAGCAGATTTTTCCAAATTTTATACATAGGTCAAATGTAAATATTATCCACAAAACTCCATAGGATTTGTGGGTATTTTAAGTCGTTTTTTAGTGTGTTAAGGTATTGTTACACCTATCTTGCAATGCTACCACACAAAAAGAATTTTAACGACAGAAAACATATATGGCAGAAGACAGAATCATCAAAATTAACATTGAAGATGAAATGAAGACCGCCTACATCGATTATTCGATGTCGGTAATTGTATCAAGGGCACTCCCTGATGTGCGTGACGGACTAAAACCCGTACATCGAAGGGTTTTGTATGGAATGACAGAATTGGGCTTGGCCTCCAACCGGCCCTACAAAAAATCAGCACGTATCGTAGGTGAAGTTTTAGGAAAATATCACCCACATGGTGATAGTTCTGTTTATGATACCATGGTTCGAATGGCTCAAGATTGGAGCATGCGTTACCCATTGGTTGATGGACAAGGAAACTTTGGTTCAGTTGATGGGGATCCACCTGCTGCAATGCGTTATACTGAGGCGCGTCTTCGCAAAATAGCAGAAGAACTTATAGTTGATATCGAAAAAAACACGGTTGACTTCAGGTCGAATTTTGACGACTCTTTGCAAGAACCAACTGTAATGCCTGCTAAGATTCCCAATTTATTGGTAAATGGCGCATCAGGTATTGCAGTGGGTATGGCAACCAATATGGCACCACACAACCTAAGGGATGTGATTGATGCAATTGTAACTTATATCGATAATAGAGAAGTTGAGATTGGCGATTTGATAAAAATAGTGAAGGCGCCTGATTTTCCTACTGGTGGCATTATATACGGATATTCAGGAGTAAAAGAAGCATTGGAAACAGGCCGTGGACGTGTGGTAATGAGAGCAAAGGCAAATTTTGAGCAAAGCAAAACAGGTAAAGAACAAATTATTGTAACAGAAATTCCTTACCAAGTAAACAAGGCACACTTAATTGAGCGCACTGCAGAGCTCATTAATGAGAAAGTAATTGATGGCATCAGTGATATTCGAGACGAATCGGATAGAGATGGTATGCGTATTGTGTATGACCTGAAACGAGATGCAGTGCCAAATGTGGTGCTCAACATGCTTTACAAATACACTTCATTGCAAACCTCTTTTGGTGTAAACAATGTGGCTTTGGTTAAAGGCAGACCTGAAACATTAAATTTAAAAGACCTTATTCGTCATTTTGTAGAACACCGACATGAAGTAATCGTTCGCAGAACCAAGTATGAATTAGAGGAAGCACAAAAACGTGCCCATATATTAGAAGGATTACTTATAGCACTTGACAACTTAGATGCAGTAATCAAAATCATTCGTGAGGCTGAATCGCCAGATACGGCACGCACTCAATTAATGGAGAACTTTAAACTATCGGAGATACAGTCAAAAGCTATTTTAGATATGCGTTTGCGTGCCCTTACCGGCCTTGAGCGTGATAAGATTAAAGACGAGTATGCCGAGTTAATGAAGCTCATCAATTACCTAAACAGTATTTTGGCTGATGAAAGTCTGCGCATGAAAATCATCAAAGAAGAATTGGCGGAAATGCGTGAGAAATATGGCGATGATCGCAGAACAGAAATTGTGTATTCTGGCGAAGAGATGAGTATGGAAGACCTTATTCCAGATGATGAAGTGGTTATTACTATTTCGCATTTAGGATATGTGAAACGTACTTTATTGAATGAATACCGCACACAAAACAGAGGAGGACGCGGTTCGAGAGGTGTTGCAAAAAGAGACGAGGATTTTGTTGAACATATTTTGATGGCAACCAATCACAATTACCTCATGTTCTTTACAAATCAAGGTAAATGCTTTTGGCTTAAAGTTTGGGAAATTCCGGAAGGTGAAAAGAACTCTAAAGGTAGAGCCATTCAGAATTTGATTAATATCACTCCTGATGATAAAGTAATGGCTTACCTGAATGTGAAAAACCTTTCTGATGAAGAATATTTAAATAACAACTTTGTAGTGATGTGTACTGAACAAGGTACCATTAAGAAAACAACCCTTGAAGCTTATTCTAGGCCACGTGCAAATGGCGTAAATGCCATCAATGTAAGAGAAGGAGATATGCTTGTAGAAGCAAGGCTTACTAATGGAACTTGCGAAATGATTATTGCAAGTAAAGAAGGTAAAGCAATCCGTTTCAACGAAAGTACAGTAAGGGCAATGGGGCGCACTGCAACAGGGGTTCGTGCAATCCGACTTGCAGAAGGAGACATTGTATTGGGTATGATTGCCATCGAAGATGCAAAAACGACCAACGTGTTAGTGGTGTCAGAAAATGGGTTAGGCAAACGCAGCGATGTAGAAGACTACCGAATCACCAACCGAGGCGGTAAAGGCGTAATGGCAATGAATGTTACTGAAAAAACAGGAAAACTTGTAGCCATTAAAGAAGTAGATGATAGCAACGACATCATGATTATGACTAAAAAAGGCATTACTATTAGAATGGCGGTTGCTGATTTGAGGGTACTTGGAAGGGTAACGCAAGGTGTAAGATTAATTAACCTTGACGATAAGGACGAGATCGCTTCGATTGCCAAGATTGTAAATATTGAGGAGCCGGAATCAGAAGCAATTATTGATGGAGAAATAACTGATTTGCCGGGTAGTGCTGAAGGAATTGAGCCTACCGAAACCCAATCAGATACGCCTCCAATTGAATAGAATCACAAATCAAACGAAGCCTTCGAAAACTTTGTTATATAGCCATCTCGAAAGGGGTGGCTATTTTTTTTAAAAAATGGTTCTTCAAATAGTTTGACTATTCGAGTTTAAAAGCGATGGGTAAGGTAACTCTTACTGAAACATTCTTCCCATTTTGTACCCCTGCTATCCATAAAGGCATTTGGCTTATTACACGAAGAGCCTCTTCATCACAGCCCCAACCCAATGATTTTACTATCGCAACATTTTGTATCTTACCTATTGCATCCACAACAAATGTTACTACTACTTTACCTTCTTTGCCCATGTCTCTTGCCAATGCAGGGTATATGATATTTTGGCTTAAATAGTCACTAAATTTTTTATCTCCTCCTTTAAATTCAGGCATTTTCTCTACAAACTCGGGTACTATATTTGGGTCTGGTTCGGGAATAACAACGGTCATTCCTGAGCCGATTTCACTCCCCAAACCTGTTCCTAAACTTGTCGAAATATTTCCTATACCTGTCGTTCCCGTTCCTGATGAAACTACAGGTTCAATTGGTAAGCTTGTAGGTTCAGGATCTCGGGTAATGCGAAAACTTGAACTGATGTTTGATGAAGATGCACTGCCATTCGAAGCTTTTTCAATAACTGGAATTTCAATTTCAATTGAATTTTCAAGTAGAGAATGCGCCACCTCAACGACAAGAGGTTGGGTATTTATATTAACTTTTTTTGCAGAAAATAATAACGGAGAAA